>DATMSC010000035.1:0-2314 GCA_035565595.1 Longimicrobiales bacterium
GTACCTGATCCTGGGCGCCTGCAATCCGCCGCTGGCCCGCCAGGCGCTCGCGGCCGAGCGGGAGATCGGGCTCCTGCTTCCCTGTAACATCGTCGTCTACGGCGAGGGGACCGGCGGCACGGCGGTCTCGATCATGGACCCGGAGGCCGCGCTCGCGCTCACCGGGAACGAGGCCATTGCGCCTCTTGCCGCGGAGGTAAAGGCGAAGCTGGAGCGGGTGATCGGCGCGCTGGCAGGGGACGCGTAGCACGCGGCGTGACCCGCACCGACGTTGACGACCGGTCGGTAGAGGTCGCGCCCTCGGCGGGATCCCCGCGTGCGCGGGGATGACGAACGTACAGGCCGGACTCCTCGCGTGCGCGGGAACGCATTCAGCCGCGACGACGCTTCACTTCCCTTGCCGTCAATCGAAAACCAGCACCCAGTCCTGCGCGCTGTCCGGTGCCTGGAAGACGCCCTCGCCATCGGTCTCCGCCCGTGTGCTTTCACCGGTGCGCGGATCGTACCACCGGGCGGTGGCGCCCGGTGCCAGGCGCTCGGTCCGAATTCGGACCCACCCGCCGACGGGGAGATAGACGACGGCGACGTCTCCAGTGTCCGTCCGTGATGCGGCGATGTGGCGGCTGGCATCAGCATCGGTGCGGACGGCCGGGAGCCCGTTCACCGACGTGGCCGTCGTGCGCAGGCGCATCTCGTAGGCTTCTCCGTCCTGACCCAGCGTGAGATTACGGCTGCTGGTGCCCTGCGAGATCGTGAGGATTCGCGCGGGACCGGCCTGGGTCGTGTTCGCGGGAGTGATCCAGGCCTCGATCGTCACTTCACCTGAGGCGCGTAGCGCGTCGATCGCTTTCGTCGCGGGTGCTGAGCCGGCGATCCGTACCGGCGCCGTCAGCCGCAGCCCTCCACCCGGCACCCACTCCGCCGCTTCGGTCGATTCGATCCGCAGGTTCAGGGGATCACCGCTCCCCGAGCTGTCGCGGACCGTATCGCCCGCGCCCTCATCGAACTCGTAGAGTACGATCGCGCCGGAGGCGGGCGCCGTGGGCCCCGCGTCGTTCCGACTCGCGATCTCGTCCTCATCCATGGCGCGGTCGTAAATCGCCACTCGCCGGTACTCCCCCAGCCACGCCCGTCCGCCACTCGTCTCGTCGCCGAGGGCGATCCCGAATCCTTCATCCCAGTTCGAGAAGTCGCCGGCCACGGCGGCCGTCCCGCGCAGCTCTCCGTCCACATAGAGAACGGCGGCGCCATCCGCCGAACGGCTGTAGACCACGTGCGTCAACGTGGTGCGGACAGCGGGCGCTCGCTCCTCCTCGACGACCAGGCTGTCGTCCGGCCGGAGCCGCCACCAGTCGAGCGACTGGAAGAGCGCTGCGGCGTGCCGCATGCTCGTGCTCCCCGGCAGGCCGATCGCTTCGAACCACGGCCTGGCCTCACCGGAGCCGCTGTGATTCAGCGGCACCCCGGGCTCCGGCTCCCAGCTCCAGACGCCGTGGGCGCCGTAGCTGACGCCGGCGGTGGGCGCGTTCAGGAGGCTCCAGTAGACGGCTCGCCGCACGGTATATGCGCTGTGCGGCGCACCCGACTGGTACGCGCGGTGCCCCTCGTATGGCGGCTCGACGTTGATGAATGGGCGGATCGGCTCCTCCCGCCACGAGAGCGCCGGCGGCCCTGAGTGGATCCAGCGCAGCGCGTTGTCGTCATCACCGTGTCCGCTCTGGTAGGCGGCGACGGCGAGCCAGTCCACCTCCCGCCACTCGTCGTACGGCCAGTGAAGCCCACCCGGGTGCAGCATCACGGGCGCGTGTCCGGCGATGTCGAACACCGCGGACCCGATCCGCTTCCAGCGTTCGGCGTTTTCGCCCGTGTACGTCCCGTCGCCGGGGAGGAAGAACATGACGTGGTTGGCCTGGTAGCGCGCCACGAGGTAGCGGGCCAGGCGAACGGCTTCGGATTCGGGGAGGCGACCCGGCGACGCGTCGTCCGGCCCCAGCGTCCAGAGGAGGACCGGCACCGCGAGGAGACCCGCGGCGTTGATGGCGTCGATCCGCGCGTCCAGCCGCCGGAAGAACTCTGGATCGATCCGGATGTCGTCGTGCCCCGTGTACGCGACGAGCCCTTCCGCGTTGGTCGGGGCGGTGCGCCAGTGCGTCGTCACGAACTGGATGCCGGTGAAGAGCTTGTCACGTCGGTCGCGGAGGTAGAGCTCCCAGTCCGCCGAATCGGAGAGGAGCGGACCGTTCCAGGACGTGTCGACCAGCCAGAAGAACGGCGTGCCGTCAGCGTGCTCGAGGTGAGTTCCGCTCGAGGCGAC
>DATMSC010000036.1:0-6339 GCA_035565595.1 Longimicrobiales bacterium
CGCCTCTGTTTCGCTCGTCGGCGATGATAGACCCCGGGCGGGGCCGGCGACGCTCGGGTTGCTGAACCTGGCCGCTGCCCTTGCCGGAATCCGCGGCATGCGCCCCTCGTTCGCTGCACCCGTTCCGGCACCGTCCCCCGAATCGTACCGGCGTTATCTTAACGAATCCTCGCCCGGTGGCGTCCATTCCATAGAAGGCGCTGAAGCAACGCCGAATCTACGTCGCAGCGGCAACGCCCTCGAGGGCCCGCTCGCAGACACATGGCGGTACTCGGGCGATGTGAGCTCCGGGCGGAGCTCGGCCTTCCACCAGTGCGCTGGCAGCCGGAACCCGGGTGGTGCCGCGCAAGGGGCAACGCCAAATGACACTGTCGAACGAGTGAAGGCAGGGCGGTGGATGCAACGGCCGCTGTACCCGTGAGCGAAATCGTGCCCGGCAGTGCGGCGTCGGCCGCCGACGCCGGCGAGGCGGCGCTCGTTCAGCGGGCCCGCGACGGCGATGCCGCGGCACTCAACCGGCTCGTGCAGTCCTGTCTGGCAGACGCGTTCGACGTGGCGTACCGGATACTCGGTGACCGCGACACTGCGGAGGACGCTGTCCAGGACGGGATGGTCAGCGCAATGAAGGCGATTTCCAGGTTCCGGGGTGAGGGCAGCTTTCGCGCCTGGGTGCTGACCATCGTGGCGAACGCGGCGAGGACGTTGCTCCGGCAGAGCGGTAGGCGGCGGCAGGTGGCCCTCGAAGACGCCGAGGGTGTCGAGGGTGGAGTTCCGGACTACGAAAACGATATCCTTGCACGCCGCCGCGCGGAGCGTATCCGCGACGCCATCGCGGAGCTGCCGGAAAAGCAGCGTCTAGCCGTGACGTTGCGGACGTACCAGGGGCTGAGCTACAGGGAGATTGCGGCGATCGCTGACTGCTCCGAGGGTGCCGCGCGTGTCAATTATCACCTCGGCGTAAAGCGCCTCAAACTGATTCTGCAATGACGACTCTGACGTGTGATTCCGTGCGCGATCTGCTTCCGGACCTGGATTCTGGAACGCTCGACAGCGCCGTCGATGGGGCGGTTCTGGCGCACGTCGCCACATGCCATGCGTGCGCCGACGAGCTGGAGCTGATCCGTCTCCTGCGACGGCACGCGATTCCGGTGCCTGTCGGACTGGCCGAGCGGATCGTTGCACGACTGGAGCAGCCGGAAACCGACCTCGAGAAGGCCCGGGAGGCGCGTTCCAGCCGGTGGCCCCAGTGGGTGGCGCGGGTTCCGCTCGCGGCCTCCATCGTCTTCGCGATCGTCATCGGTTCGCTCTGGTGGGAATCGGGTCGGCAGCCGTCGATCACGGCCCTGGATGATGAAGCGACGCGAGAACTCGCGGCTGCGATCCTCGACCCGTTCCCGGGGTGGCCCAGCACGGAAGTCCACCTCGCCGGCGGCGTCGTTCTGGAGAACCTGACCGACGCCGAGCTCGAAATCCTGCTCACGGAGATGGAGTGGTGAAAATCCTGGCGGCCGGATTGGCGGTAATGCTGCTCGCGACTGCGGATACGCTGGTCGCGCAACCGGTACCTCCTCCACCGGGTGCGTTGCCCGTCCCGGTCCAGGCTCAGCGCAGGGAGGAGGCCCAGGCTGAGCTGCTGCGGATGATGGTGCAGCGGATCTCTGCGGACCTGGGGTTGGATGCCAACGCACGCTCGCGCCTGCTTACCTTCCTCGAGGCCGGCGAAGCGGCGCGACGCGAGCTCGCTCGCGAGAGTCTCGTGATCGAACAGCAGTTGCAGCGGGCATTGAGCGACCCGTCCACGCCGGAGTCGAGAATCTCGGCGCTCATCGAAGGGATGGTTGCCATGCGCGAACGGGAGCTCACGCTCTGGCGCCAGGAGCAGGCGTCGCTGCGCGAGTTCCTGACACCACGCCAGCACGCAGCGCTTCTCGCTTTCAGGAACAGGTTCAACCGCACAGTGCAGGACGTGGTGCAGCAACAAAGGAGGCCCCCGGGTCGGTGACGGCGAGGTCGCGCCCGCCACTCTCTCCTGAGGTCCACCTATGACGAACGCCCGGCGCAATTTGCGCCGGGCGTTCGTCGTGTTGGGCGGCCCGACCGGGAATCCGTATTCGCCGCTCAGGCGCCCTGCGTCATCGGCTGCTCCATGAGGCGGTCCACCAGCTTCTGGAGTAGGATCTCACGCGCCCGTTCAACCACCCTGTCGAGCGACGGGCTGTGCTCATACATCTCCAGTGCGCGCGCCCGGATCTCTTCGACCGTCGGAATCGGCGGCAGTTGCGGAAGGTGCGATTGCAGCTCGGCGAGAATCGCTTCGGCGCGACCGCCGGCGGCGCGCAAGCGCTCACGCAGCTCGTGCAGCGTCGGCGCTTGAGCACACAGCTCCTGGAGCTGGCCCGACCACTTCTCGACCGGGAACGTTGCCGCGAGCTGCCGTGCTACCTTTTCGACTACCGCACGCCCGGGAGCCCGCTCACCCTTCACCACATCCTTCGGGGGATCCCGCAGGTCCCATATGAGCCGGGTCCACGACAGTACCTTCAACGCGTAGTAGGTCGGGTCGAATTCGTACCACCGGAAACCCTGCCGCGTCGAGCTCTGGTACGCGTGGTGGTTGTTGTGCCAACCCTCGCCCAGCGTGATGATCGCCAGCCACCAGTTGTTCCGTGAATCGTCGCCCGTGAGGTAGCGCTGCTTTCCGTGCACGTGCGCCAGGGAATTGATGAAGAACGTGCCGTGGTAGAGCACCACCGTGCTCCAGAAGAAGCCGACGACCAGACCCGGCCACCCGGCGACCAGGAAACACGCGACCGCGAGGAGCGCCGGCACGAAGTACGGGTGGTCATTCAGCCAGACCAGCTCCGGGTACTTCATCAGATCCTGCACGGTGCTGTAGTCGGTTTCCTCTTCCCGCTTCGAAAAGATCCAGCCGACGTGCGCGTACCAGAAGCCACGGTGGCGGGGCGAGTGAACGTCCAGCGGAGTGTCGGAGTGCCGGTGATGGTGACGGTGTTTCGCCGCCCACCAGATCACGCCGCGCTGGGCGGTACTCTGCGCCAGTATCGCGAGCAGGAACTGACCGAACCGGCTGGTCTTGTAACTCCGGTGCGAGAAGTACCTGTGATACCCCGCCGTCGCACCGAACATCCGCAGGAAATACAGGGATACGCCGATCGCGACGGCCTGCCAGGTCACACCGGTCCAGATGGCGGCGAAGCACGCCAGGTGGACCAGCACGAACGGAATCGTGTCAGGATAGATGATGTCGTCGTGATACTCTTCGTGCTCGGCATGTACGTCGGGCGAGGAAACGGAAGCGGACAACGGGTTTCTCCTGGGAATACGGAAACGATCGAAACGGGATCCCGGACGAGAGAGAGGCGCGTCCGTCGGCAGGCACGTCGTGGACCGGACCCGGAATCACGCGTACACGTACAGTACCGCGCGGCAGATGCGAAGTCAATGCCAGCCCACGCCGCGGTTGACACTCGATTGACACCAGCCATAAACTTCGGGGCTGTTCACTGAAGTCCATGTGGCTGGGATGCCAAGGTATGCCGGAATTTTTGTATCGTGGGCCCATGTTGCTCCTGTCGGGTACGGCCAACCGGCCACTGGCGGAGGAGATCGCCGAGCACATGGGTATGCCGCTCGGCGACATGACGCTGCGGACGTTCGCCGATGGTGAGATCTTCGTACGGATCAACCAGAACGCGCGCGGTCGTGACGTCTTCATCATCCAGCCCACACCGCCCCCGGCCGAATCGGTGCTCGAGCTGCTGCTCATGATCGATGCGGCGAAGCGGGCGTCGGCCGCGCGGGTTACGGCGGTGATCCCGTACTTCGGCTACGCGCGCCAGGATCGCAAGGACCAGCCGAGGGTGGCGATCGGCGCGAAGCTCGTCGCCAATCTGATCCAGGCGGCGGGCGCCGATCGCGTCCTGGGCATGGACTTCCACACCCATCAGATCCAGGGCTTCTTCGACATCCCCGTCGACCACCTTTACGCGGCGCCGGTGCTGACCAGCTATTTCCGGGCGAAGCGGCTGGAGAATCCGGTGGTTGTGGCGCCGGACGTCGGCGCTGCCAAGATGGCTCGCGGCTATGCCCGACGACTGGACGCGTCGTTCGCGATCATCGACAAGCGTCGCCCATCGCCAAACGTCGCCGAGGTAGCGACGGTGGTCGGCGAAGTCGAAGGCCGGCCGTGCGTCATCACCGATGACATGATCGACACGGCGGGAACCATCCAGAGCGTCGTCCAGGCGCTGTCGGAGCGGGGCGCGTCGGAGATCTACGTCGCGGCCACGCACGCGCTGTTTTCCGGACCGGCAGTCGAACGGCTCCAGAATTCGGCCGTCCGCGAAGTCGTCGTGGTCAACACACTGGATTTGCCGCCTGAGCGGCGGTTCCCGAAGCTTACGGTGCTCTCGATCGCCGAGCTCCTGGCGCGCGCGATCCGCTACACCCATTCGAACGAGTCTGTGAGTCAGCTGTTCGATTAAGGAGGAGCGAGACGACCATGACAGCGCACGCGAGCCTCACTGCGGAACCGCGGACCGGGCGCGGCAAGAGCGCGGCCCGGAAACTCAGGGCGGCCGGGCGGGTCCCGGCCGTGGTCTACGGGCGGCATGAGGAAGTTCGTCATGTGTCACTGGACCACCGTCAGCTCGAAAACCTGATCTCCCACGTTCAGGTCGAGAACACGATCATCGACCTGCGGATCGGCCGGGGACGCGCCATCCAGGCGCTCGTGCGCGAGGTGCAGATGCACCCGTACCGGCCCGAGATCCACCACGTTGATTTCTACGTGCTCCACGCCAACGAGCCGGTGGAGCTGGAGGTCCCGATCCGGCTCACGGGCACGGCGGAGGGCGTGAAGGCCGGCGGGGTGCTCCAGCAGACACTGCATGACCTCCCCGTCCGGTGCCTGCCCAACGCCATACCGGAGGCGATCGAGGCGGACGTCTCGTCGCTCCAGATCGGCGAGTCGCTGCACGTGTCGGATCTCGCGATTCCCGACGGGGTCACCGTCGAGGTCGAGGGTGATCGGACCGTTTGCAGCGTGCAGCCACCGGTCACGGCGCCGGCCGAGCCGCCGCCGCCACTCGCGCCCGAGGGTGTGGGCGGCGAGGTGGAGCCGGAGCTCTTGCGCAAGCGGGCCGAGGATGTGGAGTAGCCACCCCTATTCGCCACATCATCGAACAGTGGGTGGCTGCTGCGCATGAAGGTGGTTTGCGGGCTCGGGAATCCGGGCCCGGAGTACGATTCGACCCGGCACAACGTCGGTTGGTGGGCGGTCGACCACATGCAGCGGGCATGGCGGTTTCCGCCCTTTCGGCGGGCGGGTGCCGCGGTCGAGAGCCAGGGCACGCTAAGGAACCAGACGGTCCGCCTGCTCAAGCCCACCACCTACATGAACCGGAGCGGGTTGGCGCTGCGGCCGTTTCTCGATCGGCCGGATTTCGACTGGCGGCGGGACCTGATGGTGGTCGTGGACGACGCCGCGCTCCCGGTGGGGAGGGTGCGGTGCCGGGCGCAGGGGAGTGCGGGCGGACACAACGGCCTCAAGTCGATCGAGGCCACGCTCCGGTCCCGCGAATACGCGCGCATCCGGATCGGAGTCGGGGCGCCCCCACCCGACTGGGATCTGGCGGACTGGGTGTTGTCGCCCATGGAGGCCGATGACTACGACAGCGTCGTTTCGTTGTTGCCGGTAGTGGCGGAGGCGGTGGAGCTGTGGGTCACCGAGTCCGTCGAAGCGGCCGCGGCGCGGTGCGCGCGCGGTCGGATCTGATCGTGGAAGCCCGGCGATTTCGCCGGATCGGTACGGAACCAAGACATGGAGGGCGTCCGTGACGCCATTGACTGGGTTGGCCGGCTGGGCGTGGCTCTTTGGAGTCGTGGGTCTGCTCGGTGCCGGGATCATCTACACCTACCTCAGGAAACAGTCGGACGGTACCGACACGATGCGGGAGATCGCTTCCCGCATCCATGAAGGCGCGATGGCCTTCCTGCGCCGCGAGTACTCCGCGCTGGGCGTATTCGTCCTGATCGTCGCAGCGCTCCTGGCGTGGGCGGTCTCCGGGTTGACAGCGCTCGCGTACATCACCGGAGCGCTCTGCTCCATGTTCGCCGGCTTCTTCGGGATGAAGGCCGCGACGAGGGCGAATGTCCGGACCGCCGCTGCCGCGAAGGAGGAAGGGCAGGGGAAGGCCCTCCGCATCGCCTTCTTCGGTGGCGCAGTGATGGGGCTCGCGGTCGCCGCACTGGGCCTCGTCGGCGTCGGGATCTGGTACATGGTCCTCGGCGCCAATGCTATCGCACAGTCGGAATTCG
>DATMSC010000037.1:0-1597 GCA_035565595.1 Longimicrobiales bacterium
GATGTAGTCCTTCGGCGCGACGATCGCGTCGTGGAGCTTCCTGCCGGAGGCGACCCAATTGTCGTTCTCCGCCGAGCAGATCAGCGTCGGACACGCGATCCGGTCGACCAGGCCATCCAGCGTGTACGAAGCGAACGCCTGCACGTATTCCGCCGGCGTGGAGACGCCGTGGAGCAGCATTCCGCGCTCGAGCGAGAACCGGAGCGACGGACTCTGCGCTATCGCCGGCTCCAGCGCCGCGTTGAGCCCCGCCAGATCGCCGGAATCGAGCAGGCCGCGAAGTTCCTCGGGCAGCATCAGCCTCGCGCTTTCGCCCGGCGCATACTGGGCAGCATCGGCGACCAGCGCGGCGATCCGGTGCTCCCCGGTCGCTGCCCGTGGGGCCAGGTAGCCCCCGAAGCTGCGGCCCATCAGCGCGATTCGTTCCGGATCCACCTCGGGACGGGACAGCAGCCAGTCGATCTGTGGCGTCACCACCGCCTCCCAGTCCGGACGGAAGACAAGGCCCTGCTCGACCAACGCGCCACCCTGCCCGGGACCATCGACCAGCAGCACCGCGTACCCACGCCGGAGCGCCGCCACCCCAGCGAAGAACATCTCCTCCTTGGTCCCGTCGTAGCCATCGACCATGACGAGCGTCCTGAATGGACCATCGCCGCCGGGAGTGGCGAAGTACGCTTCCAGCGTCGTCTCCTCATACGGGATCTGGACGGTTTCGATCATCCACTCGCTCAGCGCGGCGGCGCGCTGGAAGGCCTCGCGCTGTCGTTCCCAGGCGTCCACGAATGCCGGATCAAGCGGAGGGCGGAAGAGGAAGATGGAGGACGTGCGGTAGTAGGTGACGGCCCGGAGGAACCCTTCCCTGGCGCTGACCTCGTGCCCCGCGGCGAGGCTCTGTTCGGCCGCGGCATGGACGCGGTCACCCGTTGCCTGCCACTCGGCCAGCCAGCTTGCCGGGTCTCCCGGCACGATCCTGCGAGCGGTCATGAAGCACTCGCCGATGTCGGCCCCGCCCGAGAAGATCGTGTCCAGCGCGCGCAGGAACTGCTTGTCGAATTCTGGATCCGCGATCGCGAGCTCGGTGAGCGTCGCCGAAGCGGCGGCTGGTGTCGTCATGGGTGTTGCCTCCTGAGCGGCGATGGCGGCTGGGTCCCCTGCCAACGGAAGGGCTGCGACCAGCCCCGCACCGGCGAGTGCTCGCCGGCGAGTGAGCCGGTTGCAGGCGACGCTGCCCGGCGCGACGTCAAAGGTGTTGGTGGACATTGCATCATCTTCCGCACAGCCACCGAGGTGGCGTTGGCTGGTAGAGCGAGTGTGGCCCCGGTGAACTCTCGTCGAATGCGCGCATCAATCCGAGTCCGGATCGAGCCAATACGCGCCGGATGCGGAACAGCCGCCCTCGCACTCCGGGAACTGGTCGGCGCAAACGGTCTCCCAATAGCCCGCGGAGGAGGAGATCGAGTCGTGCCACGGGGTGCATGGCAAACAGGCCGCATCCAGCGGACTGAAGCAGTACCCGCCGAAGCTCGAGGCCGAAATCGTCCCGATTGCACGCTGCTTCGTCAGGGATATGCAGGTGATATCCCGCGTGGGACAG
>DATMSC010000038.1:0-1734 GCA_035565595.1 Longimicrobiales bacterium
TCTCGCGCCGCGTCCAAGAGCATCGCGAAGGCGCGACGCCGGGTTTCACGGCCCGCTATGGCGTGACACGCCTAGTCTGGTTCCGGCGCTGCTACACGGTCGTCGAGGCGATCCGCTGGGAGAAGCGGCTCAAGAAGTACAGGCGTGACTGGAAGATCAATTTGATCGAAGAGGATAATCCCCATTGGGACGACCTCTTCCCGCAAATCGTCTGAAGCGCGACCACTACAATCGTCATGGCCGGGCCGCCAGGTCCCGGCCATCCATATGCCTGGAGAACAGCCAGATAGAATGTGTGGGTATGGATTGCATGTTTGTCGTGCCTCCCTGAGGAGGAGGACGCTGGCGGACACTCGATTTATGGATGGGTCTTCACGACCGCGGGGATCTTGGGCCCGCCAGCGTCACGGTCGCTCACGCGAACAGAAGTGGGGGCTTTCGCCCGAATGCAATCCGGCGTGTGGACCAGACCGACATGCTGCTGGAGGGCGCGATGGCCGACAAGCTGTTCCTTGGAGTTGATGTTGCTGCGGAGTGGATCGACGTTGCGATCTACGGCCGCGCGGCCGTAGATCGGCTCGCCAACACGGCGGAGGTGATAGCCGCCTATCTGGCGAGGTTCGAGCCGGACCAGGTTGGCCTGGTCGCCTTCGAGCCCACAGGAGGTTACGAACGCGTCCTGCGTCGTGAACTGGCTGGGGCCGGCCTTGCCTTCGCCAGGGTGCATCCCAACGCTCTGGTGGGTTTCCGGCGGGCTCGAAGGCAAAAGGCCAAGACCGACCGGATCGATGCGCGTCTGCTGGCGGACTACGCCGCCAACGAGCTCGCCCGGCGCGGCCTGGCGCCCCTGGTCGAGGGGGACGAGCGTCTGCGGGAAATGACCTCGCGCCGACGGCAGCTTGTCGATCTGCTGCAAGCCGAGCGCGCCCGAGCCCGGCTAGCCGAGACCGATGTCGTGCGCCAGGGCCTGGATGCCGTGGAGACGGCCTTGCTGGCGGTTCTCGACCAGCTGGAGACCGCGATCAGCGCTCACATCGAAAGCCAGCCTGAACTCGCCGCCACGGCCGGTCGTCTGCGCTCGCTGACAGGTGTGGGGCCCGTGACCGTCAGCACCCTGATGGGCGAGCTGCCGGAGTTGGGACGTCTCTCGGGCAAGGAGATCGCCTCCCTCGTCGGCCTGGCGCCCCAGACCTGCGAAAGCGGCAAGACGCACAGGCGGGCCGTCACCGGCCACGGCCGCCCAGGCGTGCGTCGCGTGCTCTTCAACGCCGCCCGCTCAGCTATCCGATGGAACCCCGTGATGAAGGCCTTCTACGAGACCCTCGTCCACACCAACAAACGGCCAGGCAAGGTCGCGCTCACCGCGGTCATGAGGAAAATGCTCGTCACACTCAACGCCATCGCCCGAGATCAACAGCCATGGCTACACGCCAAGCCTTGACCTCCATCACAGAAGATCCCCGACACGCATGCGCGGTCGCGGATGACGATCAGAAGGCATAGGCGAGCAGAACCTCGGCCATATGCGATAACGCTCCCCCTTTTTGGGGGAGGTGGACCGCCACAGGCGGGACGGAGGGGGCCGCGGACTACTCCACCGCCTCGTTGAACAGCCCGCCCTGCGCCATCTGGTCGCGCACCGCCTCCGGGGTCAGCGTCGCGGCCTTGTCGAGCTCGGCGATCTCTGGCGGCACGTACCAGTGCAGCTTGTCGGAGTGGTAGGCCTCCCACACC
>DATMSC010000039.1:0-7672 GCA_035565595.1 Longimicrobiales bacterium
CCGGCGAGCGGCTGCTGCGTGACGAGGGAGTAGGGCCCGATCGAACGAGCGTGGATCTTGTCGTCGACGAGGTGCGACAGCTTCAGCATGTAAATCGCGCCGACGGTCACCGGGTGGTCGAAACGGCGGCCGCTGCGACCGTCCCGCAGCCAGATCTTTCCGGCGGCGGTCAGCCCCGCGGCTTCCATGACTTCGATCAAAGCCGCGTCGAGCCCCTTGAGCGTCTTCCGGCGCGAGAGGGCGTGGATCGCCGGGAACGCGTCGGCCAGCTTGCGGCCGGACCGTTCAGCCAGTTCCTCGCCCACGGCGACGACGTAGTCGCGCAGCTTCTGGAAGTGACCCTGCAGCGACGCCGGCAGCCCGTGCTCGACCAGCACGTCGAGGGAACGGCCGAGTGCCGGCATCGCAACCGGCGACCCGTTGGTGCTGGGCGTGACCTCCGCCGTGGGTTCCGGCGGGAGCGCGGCGATCGCGCGGACGAGCTCTTCCACGTCCGCCGTGCTGAGCTCGGGGAACTCCGCACGGGTGATCCCCAGCGACCGGTGGGCCCAGCGCACGCCGCTGATCTTCAGCAGCATGCCGACTTCGTCCTCATCGGCGCCCTGGAAGACGGGCGTCTTTGCCTCGAAACCGAGGATGTGGCAGACCCAACCCAGGTGGGTTTCGAGGATCTGCCCCACGTTCATGCGGCTCGGCACGCCGAGTGGGTTGAGGATGATCTCGACCGGAGTGCCATCCGGGAGGAACGGCATGTCCTCCTCGGGCACGATCCGCGCGATGATGCCCTTGTTGCCGTGCCGGCCCGCCATCTTGTCGCCGACGCTGATCTTCCGTTTCTCGGCGATGTAGACCTTCACGAGCTGGACGACGCCGGGCGAGAGTTCATCCGGCTGGAAGACCTTGTCGATCTGCTCTTCCGTCCGCTCGCGGACCCGCTCGATGCGGGCCTTGGCCTCGTTGATCAGACGCCGGATCCGCTCGTTGACGGCGCGATCCTCGACCTTGAGCGTGCTGGTGTCGACCTCGCCGAGATCGACCCCGGCCAGGACCTCGTCCGTGAGCTTCGTGCCCTCGTCGAGATACGGCTCGACGGTGCCGCGCTTGAGGAAGAGCGCCACGGTCTGGCCGCGGAGCAGCTCGCGGAGCTCGTCGTCCCGGGCCGACGTGATGTGCAGGATCTCCTCACGCTCCAGCGCGCGCAGCCGGCCGATACGCTCGCCGTGCTCCTTCTCGAGGAGCGGATCGTCGATCCGGCGGCTGAACACCTTCACGTCGATGACCGTGCCCTCCATCCCGGGCGGCACCTTCAGCGACGAGTCCTTCACATCCTTCGCCTTCTCACCGAAGATCGCGGTGAGGAGCTTCTCCTCGGGCGACAGCTCGACCTCGCCCTTCGGCGTGATCTTGCCGACCAGGATGTCACCGGACTTCACGCGGGCGCCGATGCGCACGATGCCGCGCTCGTCCAGGTGCGTCAGACTCTCCTCCGCGACGTTCGGGATCTCGCGCGTGATCTCCTCCATTCCGCGCTTGGTGTCCCGTACGTGCAGCTCCAGCTCCTGGATGTGGATGGAGGTATAGACGTCGTCGCGAACGAGCTTCTCGCTCAGAACGATAGCGTCCTCGAAGTTGTGGCCGTACCAGGGCATGAACGCGACGACCACGTTGCGGCCGAGCGCGAGCTCGCCGTTCTGCGTGGACGGGCCGTCCGCGATGATGTCGCCGGCCTCGACGCGCTGCCCCGCCCTCACGAGCGGGCGCTGGTTGATCGCCGTATCCTGGTTCGTACGCCAGAACTTCTTGAGCCGGTAGCGATCGTACTGGGCAAGGCGCGCCAGCGGCTCGTCCGAAGGCACCGCGTTCTCAACGCCGGTGTCGATCACGATCTCGTCGGCGGTCACGCGCACCACGACACCGGAGCGTCGGGCGAGGATCACCGCGCCGGAATCGCGCGCCACCTTCGACTCCAGCCCGGTCCCGACGAGCGGCGCCTCCGGGAAGAGGAGCGGCACGGCCTGTCGCTGCATGTTCGAGCCCATGAGCGCGCGGTTCGCGTCATCGTGCTCGAGGAACGGGATCAGCGCCGCGGCAACCGATACGAGCTGGTCGGGCGCGACGTCCATGTAGTCGATCTGGTCCGGCGGCAGGAGCGGGAAGTCGTCCCGCCACCGCGAGAGGACGAACTCGTTGACGAACCGGCCCTCGGCGTCGAGGGGCGCGTTCGCCTGCGCGATGCGCTTGTCCTCCTCGGTGAGCGCATCCATCCAGACGATCTCATCCGTGACGCGGCCGTCGACGACGCGCCGGTACGGAGTCTCGATGAAGCCGAGGTCGTTGATGCGCGCGTACGTCGTGAGGCTCGTCATGAGCCCGATGTTCGGACCCTCGGGCGTTTCGATCGGGCACATGCGGCCGTAGTGCGAATAGTGCACGTCCCGGACTTCGAAGCCGGCGCGCTCGCGCGTGAGCCCACCGGGGCCCAGCGCCGAGAGGCGCCGCTTGTGCGTCATCTCTGCCAGCGGATTCGTCTGATCCATGAACTGGCTGAGCTGGCTCGACCCGAAGAAGGCCTGGATGACGGCGCTGACCGTGCGCGCGTTGACCAGGTCGTCGATGTTGATCTTCTCGATGTCGGTCGTGATCGACATCCGCTCCTTTACGAGCCGTGCCATGCGCGACAGACCAACCGAGAACTGGTTCGCAATCAGCTCGCCGACGCTGCGCACACGGCGGTTGCCCAGGTGGTCGATGTCGTCCACCTCGCCTCGCCCCTCGTGCAGCTCGATCAGATAGCGGATGATTGCGATGAAATCTTCCTGCGTCAGGACGGTGTGGTTCGCAGGAATGTCGAGGCCGAGCCGCTGGTTGATCTTGTAGCGTCCCACCCGGCCGAGGTCATATCGCTTCGGATTGAAGAAGATCCGCTCGAGCGCGAGGCGCGCGGTCTCCAGGTTCGGCGGCTCGCCCGGCCGGAGCAGCGCGTAAATCGCCTTGAGCGCATCGGCCTCCGACCTGGTCGGATCCTTCTTCAGCGTGTTCTTGAGGAGCGGGCTCTCCCCACCCCGCGTCTGATTCCCGCTGGTGAAGATGGTGACGCGTTCGACGCCGGCGCGGCGGAGTCTGTTGTACAGATCCGGGGTGAGTTCCTGCGCGGTCTCGGCCAGGATCTCGCCCGTCTCGGGATCGCTCACGTCCTGCGCCAGGAGCGAACCCAGCACCTCCCGCCGCTGCGTGCGGTCCTCGAAGCTCTCGGTGAGGTCCAGCTCACGGGTCGTGTAGAAGAGGCGCAGCAGCTCCTCGTCGGTACCGTACCCGAACGCCCGCAGCAGAGCCGTCGCGGGAAACTTCTTCTTCTTGTCGATGTGGACGTAGATCACGTCGTGGATGTCGACTGTGAACTCGACCCACGATCCACGGAACGGGATGATCCGCGCGCTGTGCAGCTTCGAACCGTTGGGGTGGACCGCCTCCTCGAATACGACACCCGGCGACCGGTGGAGCTGGCTCACGATCACGCGCTCGGCCCCGTTGATGATGAAGGTGCCGAGCTCCGTCAGGAGCGGAAGGTCGCCGAGGTAGACTTCCTTCTCTATGATGTCGCGCGGGCGACGCTCTCCGTCCTCGAGGTCCTCCCAGACGATCAGACGAAGCGTCGCCTTGAGCGGCGCGGAATACGTCATGTCACGCTCAATGCACTCCTCCACCGAGTACTTCGGCTCACCGAGCGTGTAGGACACGAACTCGAGGGAGAAGTTGTCGTTGACGTCCGTGATCGGGAAGATCTCGTTGAATACCCGTTCCAGGCCGATGCCTTCGCGATCCGGCGCTTCCGACTCGGTCTGGAGCAAGCTGTTGAACGCCTGGAGCTGGACGTCCAGCAGATTGGGCATGGCCATCGGGGTCCCGAGCTTGGTAAAGTGGACCACCGGCAGTTTGCCGTTCGTCGTTGTAGCCAATGCGAATCTCCCTCCTCAGGCGTCAGAGCCCGGGAAACAAGCACGGAAACCCCCGGCCCGGCGTGGGGCTACGGGGATCTGATGATTGCACGTCCGGTGCGGAATGTTTGTCCATCCGAGCATGTGCACCTCGAAGCTGAAACGTCCGCCCGGCACCCTGCGACGCGGTCGGTTGATACGCGTCACGGGCCGGTCCGGCCCGTGACGCGACGCGGGTAGGCGCGACGGCCCTACGCCGCCGCGCCACTCGCCACCCGCCTCCGGGCAGGATGCCCGGAGCGGTGGCGTACAGGACGGGGTTACTTCAGCTCGACGGTAGCACCCTGCTCTTCGAGCTTGGCCTTGATCTGCTCGGCCTCCTGCTTGCTCACGCCTTCCTTGACGGTGGAGGGTGCGCCATCCACGAGGTCCTTGGCCTCCTTCAGACCCAGGCTGGTCACCTCGCGAATGACCTTGATGACCTGAATCTTCTTCGCGCCCACATCCTTGAGGATGACGTCGAACTCCGTCTGCTCCTCAACGGCGGCAGCCGCCTCGGCGGCAGGCGCGGCGGCGCCGCCGGCCACGGGTGCCGCAGCAATGGCCGTCACGCCGAACTTCTCCTTGAAAGCCTCCACGAACTCGGCCAGCTCCAGGACGGTCATGTTGCCGATTGCGTCGAGCAGCTCTTCAGTCTTAGCCATCTTGGTTCACCCTTTAGAACGTAGATTTGATTACGCGCCCTCTCGCTCGACGCGAAGCGCTTCGAGCAATCCAGCGAACTCGATCAACCTGGCCTGGAGCACGTAGGCGACCTGCGCCAAGGGCGCCTGCAAGGCGCCGGCGAGTTCAGCCAGGATCTGGTCGCGAGGCGGCAGCTTGGCGAGACGCGAGACGTCTTCGGCCGAGAACTCCCGCTTCTCGACGACGCCGACCTTGACGGCCGGCCGCTGATTGTGTTGCTGAGCGAACTCTTCCAGCACCTTCACGGCCGATATCGGATCTTCGCGTCCGATCACGACCGCCGTCGGGCCCGTGAAGAAACGGGCAATGTCGGGAAGGTCGAGCTGCTCGAGCGCCCTGCGCGCGAGCGTGTTCTTTATGACCACGTACTCGGCGCCAACACCGCGGAACCTCGACCGGAGATCCGTAATGCTCTTGACGTCGAGCTGAGTGAAATCCGTGAGATAGATCCCCTTCGCGTCCCGCACGCGGTCCACGAAGGCCTGAACCGTCTCCGCCTTCTTCTCTCGCGCACCCATCAGGCTGCCACCCGTCGATAGAGGTTCGGATCGATGCGCACGCCGGGACCCATCGTGCTGGACACCGTAATGCTGCGGATGTAGGTGCCCTTGGCGGCAGCCGGCTTGCCCCGGATCACGGCGTCCATGAACGCCTCGAAATTCTCCACGAGCTGCTGCGGCTCGAAGGAGACGCGTCCGATCGGGGCGTGAACGTTTCCGCTGCGATCTACGCGGAACTCGATCTTACCGGCCTTGATCTCGCGCACGGCGTTCGCGACGTCGAAGGTCACCGTGCCCGCCTTCGGCGTGGGCATCAGCCCGCGCGGACCGAGGATGCGGCCGAGCTGGCCGACCTGCCCCATGACATCCGGCGTTGCGACCACCGCGTCGAAATCGAGCCAGCCGTCCTTGATGCGCTGGACGTACTCGACGCCAGCGTAGTCGGCCCCGGCCTCCTCGGCCTCCTTGACCTTTTCGCCCTGGGCCAGGACGAGCACCCGAACCTTCTTGCCGGTTCCGTGCGGGAGCACCACGGTGCCGCGCACGATCTGGTCCGCGTGGCGTGGATCCACGCCAAGCCGTGCCGCGACTTCGACGGTCTCGTCGAATTTGGCGAACGCTACTTCCTTGACCAGGGCGAACGCTTCGGCGGCGCTCCCCACCACTATACCCCTGGGTACGCGGACCCGGGCGTTCTGGAAGTTCTTCCCGTGCTTCGGCATCAGTCCACCACCGTCAGGCCCATGGAGCGGGCCGTCCCCTCGATCATCCGCATTGCCGCCTCGATGCTCGCCGCGTTCAGGTCGGGCATCTTGAGCTCCGCGATCTCGCGCACCTGCTGCCGGGTCACCGAACCGACCTTCGTGCGGTTCGGCGCCGCGGACGCCCGGTCGAGGCCGGCCGCCTTCTTGAGCAGCACCGGCGCCGGCGGCGTCTTCGTGATGAACGTGAAGGAACGGTCCGCGTAGATCGTGATCTCGGCGGGGATGATGAGACCCGCCTGCCCCTGCGTACGCGCGTTGAACTGCTTGCAGAACTCCATGATGTTCACGCCGTGCTGGCCGAGCGCCGGACCGACCGGCGGCGCCGGATTGGCCGCACCCGCGGGAATCTGGAGTTTCACGAAACCGACGACTTTCTTCGCCATGCGGCTAATATCCCTTGAGCTGCGTGTAATCCAGCTCCACGGAGGTCGGGCGTCCAAACAGGCTCACCTCGACCTTTACCTTGCCCTTGTCCGGATCGATCTCCTGGACCGTACCGCTGAAGTCGGTGAAAGGGCCTTCCGTGACTTCGACGACCTGCCCGACGCGGAAAGGAATCTCCTCCCGCTGTTCCTCCGCCTCCGATGGGGCGAGGCCGAGGATCTTGTTGATCTCGTCGTCCCGGAGCGGCTGGGGCGCCTTGCCGGAGCCGACGAACTTGATGACGCCCTGGATGTTGTTGATCACGTGCATGGTTCGCTGGTTCATCACCATCTTCACCAGCACGTATCCAGGATACAGTCGGCGGGTCACGGTCACGCGCTTGCCGTTGCGAATCTCGACCGTGTCCTGCGTGGGGACCATGACCTCCTGGATCTCCTTCTCCTCGGGCGTTTCCCCGGGTTCCTCGGCGATCTTGTGCTCCACGAGACGCTTGACCTTGTTCTCGTGGCCGGAGTAGGTCTGTATCGCGTACCAGCGGGCTTCTGCGACCATGATCATCGCGCGAACAGATCGAGGATCACGTTGACCACGGCGCGCACGCCCAGATCCATGGTCCAGATGATCAGCGCGATCAGCAGGACGAAAATGATCACGACGAACGTGGCGTTACGGAGTTGCTCCCGATCTGGCCACGTGACCTTCTTGAGTTCCTCCACCACTTCCGCGGTGTACTCCCGCACGCGGGAAGCCGAATCCATCGTGTCACTCCATTCCTTGCCGAAATCGGCGCCGACCTGGCCGCCGCTCCAGTGTCGCGCATCCCGCTATCTGAGTCCCTGTTCCCCGGGCCAGCCGCCTCGTCGCCATGCCGCCAGAAGTCACGGCTGCCGTAGCGAAGCTCGCGGCCCCGCGTGACGCGGCCGCGACCGCGGGCGTGCGGGACTGACCATCGTGCACCGGCTACTTAGTCTCCTTGTGAGCCGTGTGCGCGTTGCACCGCGGGCAGTGCTTCCGGTATTCGACCCGACCCGGATGCTTGCGCTTGTTCTTGGTCGTGTGGTAATTCCTCTCCTGGCACTGAGTGCAGGCGAGGATGATCTTTTCGCGGGGCATCGCAGCCTCCCTGGAAGTCCTGGCTCCGTCCCGAGCCCCTGTTGTATACCGTTCGTGGCGTCAGGTTCCGCCTGGCCGAACCCGACTTGCGACCGGCCCCACGCGCCCGCCCGTTCCTAGAAGGGTGTATGGGGCCAATGTCGCAAAGGGCTTCATCGTGCGTTCGAGGCGGCCCGGCTCTACTCCGCCGCCGCCTCGCCTCGGGCCACGGCCGTCGGGCTCCGGGCAGCCC
>DATMSC010000040.1:0-4085 GCA_035565595.1 Longimicrobiales bacterium
GTAGAACTTGACGGAGAACCGCTCGCGCGTGCCGCCGAGCGGCGGCATTCCGGACTCGTACGGCGCGGCCTTGACCGAGGTGGGGCGGAAGGGGCTCACGAAATGTGAAAGGACGACCATGCCCACGGCGTTCAGCACCGACACGACGAGCAGAATGAGAACGGGTACGTAGGCGTCGAGCATGCGCGGTCGTCCGGCTTGTGAATTCGTTCACATTGGAGCCCTCAGAACTTACCCAAGCCCGGATGGGGTGTCAAGCGGGCGCACGCGCTTGCCGGCATTGCGTCTACGGGCATACAATCAGGATGGGGCCGACGGTTGCGACGCCGCCGGCGCCCGTACCACTCGAACCCAATACACCCCGATCAAGGAGCCGCGCCGCCGATGGCGATACGCAGCGACCGCTGGATCCGCCGGATGGCGGAAGAGCACGGAATGATCGAGCCGTTCGAGCCCCGGCAGGTTCGTGAGGGCGTGATCAGCTATGGCCTCTCCTCGTTCGGCTACGACATCCGGGTCGCGTCGGATTTCAAGGTCTTCACGGACGTTCACAGCGTGGTGGTCGACCCGAAGGCTTTCGACAGCCGCTCATTCGTGGACATTGAGGCGGACTACTGCATCATCCCGCCCAACTCGTTCGCGCTCGCGCGCACGCTCGAATACTTTCGGATCCCTGCGGATGTCCTGGTGGTCTGTGTCGGAAAGTCGACGTACGCTCGGTGCGGGATCATCGTGAACGTGACTCCGCTGGAACCGGAATGGTGCGGCTATCTCACGCTCGAGATCTCCAATACCACACCGCTGCCGGCGAAGATCTACGCGAACGAGGGGATCGCGCAGCTCCTCTTCTTCCAGGGCGATGAGGTCCCCGAAGTCACGTACGCGACCCGCGGCGGGAAGTATCAGGGGCAGGCGGGGCTGACGCTGCCGAAGCTCTGAAACGGCAAAGGGCCAGGGCTGGGGCTAAGGCTATGGCTAATATCCGGCAGGGCATGCTTCGCGGCGAACACGACGGCACCGCGAGAAGGCATCATGGCTCGCCGTGACGTCGGCCGCGCGGCGGCCGCCGAATGGCGTCAACAGCCCGGCGGAAGGACGCTCCGCAGCAGTCGTCAACACGCCGCGAACGCCACTAGCCCTAGCCTTAGCCCCAGCCCTAGCCCTATGCAGTTCCTTCACGCCGCGCTCCGCCACATCGCCAGCCCCACCCAGACGAGCGCGAGCAGGATGACGGCCCAGATGATCCAGACGGCGACGCTGGCGGCGGCGCCGAGCGCGTCGCCCAGAAAAACGAGCGCGCCCAGTCGCCACGCGACGGGCACGCCGATCAGCAGGATTGCGAGTATTGTGATGAGGCCGAGCATGGTGGTCCGGCCACCGCCCGGCGTATCGGGAGGATGCTCCGGGACGCGTGCGCCGCCGCCGTGCAGCTCGCCCATGGATCCGCGGCCTTCTTCGCGTTCGGGCGATTCGTCTGGCCTGGCCATGCGTCCCCTCCCTCCTTCTCTGGCGAGGGCCGGCCGGGCAGTGCGCTCAGCGGCGCGCCGGCCTCATTCCTGATCTCCGTACAGCAGTGCCCGTTTGACCTCTCCGATCGCCCGGGTGACCTCGATCTCCCGGGGGCAGGCGATTGTACAGTTGTAGATGGTTCGGCAGCGCCAGACTCCGTTCCTGTCGTTCAGCACTTCAAGCCGGTCGGCCGCACCCCTGTCCCGCGAATCGAAAATGAACCTGTGCGCGTTCACGATCGCGGCGGGGCCCACGTACTTGTCGTTGGCCCAGAACGAGGGGCATGAAGTCGTGCACGCGGCGCAGAGGATGCACTTCGTCGTGTCGTCGAACCTCTCGCGCTCCTCGACCGACTGGCGACGCTCCCGGCCCTCCGGCGGCGCCTCGTCGTTGATCAGGTACGGCAGCACCGACCGGTACTGCTCGAAGAACGGCTCCATGTCCACCACGAGGTCCTTCACCACCGGGAACCCCAGCAACGGCTCGACCGTGACGCGCTGCCCCAGGTTACGCATCAGCACCTTGCAGGCCAGCGCGTTCGCGCCGTTGATGCGCATGGCATCGGACCCGCATACGCCGTGCGCGCACGACCGGCGGAACGACAGCGTGCCGTCCTGATACCACTTGATCGCGTGGAGTCCGTCCAGGACCCGGTCACCCGGCTCCAGCTCGACCGTGTACTCCCTGTAGTATGGCTTCCGATCCGTATCCGGATCGAACCGCTGGATTCGGAATACGTACTGCATTCAGTACACGCGCTCCTTCGGCTGGAAACGGGTGATCGTCACCGGCTTGTACCCGATCCGGACGTCATCCCGCCCACTCGCATACGCGAGCGTATGCCGCAGCCAGTTCTCGTCGTCACGCCGGGGGAAGTCCTCACGGGAGTGGGCACCCCGGCTCTCCGTGCGATTCAGTGCACACGTCGCAGTGACCAGCGAAATGTCCAGGAGCGAACCCAGCTCCCAGGCTTCCAGCAGGTCCGTATTGAAACGCTTGCCGGTGTCGTCGATGCGGACCCGGCCATAGCGCTCGCGGAGCTCGCGGATCCGCTTGACCGCCGTCGTGAGGCCGGCCTCGTCCCGGTACACGCCGACGAATTCGGTCATGACTTCCTGCATTTCCTTGCGGATCGTCGCCACGCGCTCGTCGCCGCTGCGCTGGAGGAGCCGCTCGATCTCCTGGCGCGCCGCGTCGGCGGCGTCGGCCGGGAGCGGAGCGTGGTCGCTCTCGCGGCAGAAGCGCGCCATGTCGCGCCCCGAGCGGCGGCCGAAGACGACGAGGTCCACCAGGGAATTCGTCCCGAGCCGGTTGGCACCATGCACCGAAACGCACGCGCACTCGCCAGCCGCGTAGAGGCCGGGGAGCACCGTCTTCCTGTCGTCGATCACGACCCGGCCATCGACATCGGTCGGGATCCCGCCCATGGCGTAGTGCGCAGTCGGTTGGATGGGGATCGGCTCGTGGACAGGGTCCACGCCGAGGTAGGTGCGGCAGAAGTCCGTGATGTCCGGGAGCCGCGTCTCGATCACCTCCCGGCCCAGGTGTCGCGCGTCGAGGAGCACGTATTTCTTGCCGTCGACATCGCGACCCTCCCGGATCTCGGTGAAGATCGCGCGACTCACCACATCGCGGCTGGCCAGGTCCTTCATGGTCGGCGCGTAGCGCTCCATGAAACGCTCGCCCTTGCCGTTCACAAGGAACCCGCCCTCGCCGCGTACGCCCTCGGTGATCAGGATCCCCAGCTTGTAGATCCCCGTCGGATGGAACTGGAAGAACTCCATGTCCTCGAGGGGGATCCCGTTCCGGAAACAGACGGCCGGGCCGTCGCCCGTGAAAGCGTGCGCGTTGGACGTTACCGACCAGGCGCGACCGAAACCGCCGGTCGCGAACAGCACCGCCTTGGCGTGGAAGATGTGCAGATCGCCGGTCGCGATCTCATACGCGACGACGCCCGCGACCCTCCCTTCGCTCAGCACCAGATCGACGACCTGGAACTCGTTGTAGAACTGGACGCGGTTCTTGATGCACTGCTGGTAGAGCGTCTGGAGGATCATGTGGCCGGTCCGGTCGGCCGCGTAGCAGCTCCGGCGGACCGGCCCCTCGCCGAAGTTTCGCGAATGGCCGCCAAAGCGCCGCTGCGCGATGCGACCGTCCTCCGTACGCGAAAACGGGAGCCCCATGTGCTCCAGCTCGAGGACCACTTCCACGGCCTCACGGCACATCAGCTCGATCGCGTCCTGGTCTCCGAGATAGTCGCTCCCCTTGACCGTATCGAACGCGTGCCAGTCGGGATTGTCTTCCTCGAGATTCCCGAGCGCCGCTCCGATCCCGCCCTGTGCGGCCCCGGTGTGCGACCGGGTCGGATACAGCTTCGAAATGACGGCGGCGTCGACATTGCCACCTCTGGTCAGATGCAGGGCAGCCATGAGCCCGGCGCCACCGCCGCCCACGACGACTGCGTCGAGTTTATGGACTCGGATCATGGCAGGCTGGCAAGGTCAGGCGGCGTTTGAAACGCCACGATGATATACGCGCCCATCCCGAGGAACAGGACATAGGCCAGAAACGCAACG
>DATMSC010000041.1:0-1781 GCA_035565595.1 Longimicrobiales bacterium
CCTGTGCTGCTCGCGTCAGTGCAGTCCACGAAGCTGGTCCTGGACGGCGACCCCATGGGCAATTTCACGAACTGGATCGCGATGCTGCTCCTGTTCGACCTGATATTCTTCATCGCCGCCGTGTGGGCGTTCGACCACGTGATCGAGGATTGATATGGCAATAGCCTCAACGGAACCCGCCGCGCGCAGCGCGACCCGCCGCCGGTTCGCCTGGCTCAACTGGGTCGGGGGCATCGGCTTCGCGGCGTTCCTCGCGAGTCAGATCTTCGGGATCGCGACCTCGCCGCCGGAGATCGGCATGGGCCACCTCCAGAAGATCATGTACGTCCACCTCCCGGTGGTGTGGAACGGGTTCATCGCCATATTCATCGTTCTCGTGATGAGCACGGTGTACCTGTTCACGCGGCGCGAGAAGCACGACCTTCTCGCCGCGTCGGCGGCGGAGATCGGCACCGTGCTGATCGGTCTGACACTGGTCGTGGGGTCGATCTGGGCGAAGCCGACCTGGGGCGTTTGGTGGACCTGGGATCCTCGCCTGACCTCGACGGCGGTCCTGTTCGTCATCTTCGTCGGCTACCTGGCGCTCCGGGCGTTCACGGAAGACATCGACCGGCGTGCCCGCTGGAGCGCGGCGGTCGGCATCCTCGGCGCGCTCAATGTGCCGATCGTCTACATGTCGGTCCGCTGGTGGCGCACGATCCACCAGGTCCAGTCGTCGCCGTCGACGGTGGATCCCTCGTACGTGCTCTCGCTGAGGGCCAACGCGATTGCATTTCTGATCCTGTTGATCTACTTCATCGGCCGGCGCTATCAGGCGGCCGTGCTCGAGCGGGAGCGGGAGCGCCTCGCGGAAGAGGCTGCGCTCCGTTAGGAGGACGATATGTCCGAAGTCGGGTTTTTCGGCCGGATTGGGCTCACGGGTTTCGTGCTCGCCGCGTATCTCGTGACCTGGGTCGTCGTGATCGGTTACACGCTTTACCTGCGTGCGCGCGTCAGGCGCGCCGCTGAAGCTGTAGAAGCGGAAACCGCGCGGATGGAAAGGGGGCGTACCTGATGGGCAAGCCTGCGTCCCGCCGCATCGCACTCGTCGTCGGCGGCGCCATCGTCGCGGCGGCGGTGGTCTTCATGTACTTCGGCCTGAACAGCAACCTGGTCTTCTGGCTGACTCCCACGGAGGTTGTGGAGATGGGCGAATCCGCGTACGAAACGCCCATCCGCCTCGCCGGCATGGTGTCGACCGGGAGCGTGGAGTGGGACGCCGACCGGATCGATCTCCGCTTCATCGTCGAGGACTACAACAACCGCATCGAGGTGCGCACGAAAACGGCGCCACCGATGATGTTCCAGGAAGGCATCGAAGTGGTCGTCGAGGGGCGGCTGACGCGGGCCGGCGTATTCGAGGCCTCCAACGTCATGGTGATGCACTCGAACGAGTACCGCGAGCTGCCCGACGACCACCCGCCGCCGGAAGAACGGTACCGTCAGCTCCTGGGTGAGGCGACGCCGTGACGCGGGAGCTGGGGTACGCTGCGATCGCGGTAGCTTTCACGCTCGCGCTCTACGGCCTGGTCGCGGCCGTGGCCGGCGTGCGCCGGGGTCGCGGTGACCTTGTCCGGTCCGCGGAGCTGGCGACGTATTTCAACTTCGGGCTGCTGACGGTGGCCAACCTGGCCATGATCCACGCGCTCGTAGCGCGGGATTTCAGCATTTCGTACGTGGCGCAGGTCGGGAGCCATGCGACGCCGCTGCTGATCACGGTCATCTCGCTCTGGAGCGCGCTC
>DATMSC010000042.1:0-7548 GCA_035565595.1 Longimicrobiales bacterium
CTCGTGCGGCTCGACCTGGACGTGCGGGTTGATCTGCCGGATGCGGTCCGCCGCGGAGTCGAGCTTCGACCGGCCGATGTCGTCGATGCCGTGGATGATCTGCCGCTGCAGGTTCGTCTCGTCGACGGTATCGAAGTCCACGAGACCGAGCGTACCCACGCCAGCCGCGGCCAGGTAGAGCGCCAGCGGCGACCCCAGCCCGCCGGTTCCGACGAGGAGTACGCGAGCGGCCTTCAGCTTCTGCTGGCCTTCCTTCCGCACCTCCGGGATGATCAGGTGCCGGCTGTAGCGGAGGATCTCTTCCTGGGTCAGTGGCGGCAGGCCCGGGCCCGCCGGCGCCAGTGTTGCATTCATGACTTGCCTCCCGTGCGCCCCGCGCCGGCGTCAGCCGCCGGCGATGGACGGTATGATCGAGACCTCGTCGCCATCCCGGACCGGCGTGGCCAGCCCGTTCGCGAACCGAATGTCCTCGCCGTTGACGAATACGTTGAGGAAGGGGCGCAGCTCGCCGGTTTCCGTGGTGATGCGAGCCAGGAACGCCGCGTGCTCCTCTCCGACCGACTGGAACACCTCCGCCACGGTGCCGCCGGTGGCGGTCAGCTCGGCGTTGTCACCCGTGAGCTTGCGCAGCACTGTCGGCACCCTCACCGTCACGCCCATGACATGGCCTCCTCTTTTTCTGTCAGTTCGGCGACCTCGGCCAGCTTCGGCTGGATCACCGGTCCGTAGTCGAGTCCTTCGCTGATGGCATCGGGCGTCTTGAGCCCGTTGCCGGTGATGCATAGCACGGTCGGGCCTCGCCCGTCCAGACGCCCCTGGGCGGCCAGGTGCTTCGCCGCTGCAACGGTAACGCCGCCCGCGGTTTCGGTGAAGATGCCCTCGGTCTCGGCGACGAGCCGCATGGCGGCAACGATCTCCTCGTCGGTCGACGCGGCGCCCCACCCGCCGCTCTCGCGCATGGCGCGGACCGCGAAGGGACCGTCCGCCGGGTTCCCGATGGCGAGCGACTTCGCGATGGTGTTCGCCCGCACCGGTTCGACGAGCGTGTCGCCGCGGAGCAGCGCGTTCACGATGGGCGCGCACCCCGACGCCTGTGCACCGAAGATGCGGATTCCGGATGCGCCCGGCGCCAGCCCCGTCTTCTCCAGCTCGAGAAAAGCCTTGCGCAGCTTCGTCACGAGCGAGCCGCCGGCCATTGGCGCGACCACGTTCGCCGGCGTGCGCCAGCCGAGCTGCTCGACGATCTCGTACCCGATCGTCTTCGAACCCTCGGCATAGTACGGGCGCAGATTCACGTTCACCAACCCCCAGCCGAAGCGGTCCGCCACCTCCGCGCAGAGCCGGTTCACATCGTCGTAGGCGCCGCGCACCCGGACTAGCCGCGGCCTGTAAATCGCCGTCGCCACGACCTTCTCCCGCTCCAGGGAGTCGGGGATGAAGATCCACGCCGGGAGTCCGGCAGCCGCAGCCGCAGCCGCGACCGCATTGGCCAGGTTCCCCGTGGACGCGCACCCCACGGCGGGCATGCCGAATTCGAGTGCTTTGTTGATGGCGACGGAGACTACGCGGTCCTTGAAGGAGAGGGTCGGATGATTGACCGCGTCGTTCTTGATCCAGAGGTCCTCGATCCCCAGCGCGGCCCCCAGACGCGGAGCAGGGAAGAGAGGCGTGAACCCGACTTCGAGCGAGACGCGCGGCGGTTCCTTCAGCGGGAGCAGCTCCCGGTACCGCCACATGGTCGCAGGCCTCGCCGCTATGGCCTCGCGCGTCAACGTGGACGTCGTGGCGGAGTCGTATTCGATGTCCAGCGGGCCGAAACATTCTTCACAGACGTGTACAGGCCCGGCCGGCACCGTGTGGCCGCACAGTCTACACCGCAGGGAATCCAGCGAGCTCACAGGCTATCCTCGGTTTGGTGGTTCCGTGGTCGCTCGAACAAAAAACGCCCCGACCTGCGGGCAGGTCGGGGCGGATCAACCTTTCTTACTTGTCGCCGATCGCAGATCAGCCGGGCAAAGGTCGTCCGAACCCTACCCCCCGACAGGGGAGCGGGCGCATCATCATGCACATGTACATGCCTGCGACCGAGTTCTTCATCGGACACCATGGCCCACGGCCGGTGGAACCGAAAAGCGACGCCAAGTAATAACCGCCCCGCGCCCGCGTGTCAAGGGCATCGCGAGATCGAATCGCGAGCGTCTCGGGCGCGACGCCGTCCCGGGGACGGGTCCTGGTGGCGAGTGGCGCGTCACTCCTCGTTCCTCACCAGGTGCAATTCGTAGATCCCGATCCTGGCTATGCCCGGCGGGTCGACGATGATGCCGAAAGCTTCTCGACTCGTGCCCTGGACCGGATACAGTGGCGGCTGGTTCGTCAACGGAATTGAGTCGTAGACCACGGAGGCCAGCACTTCCCCGGATCCCGGGCTGATGACTTCGAACCGGAAGTCGTTCATCTCCGGGCCCAACGGGTCGGTCGGCTGCCAGTTGGTATCCTGTAGGTTCACGCCGACCCATAGCACGCCTTCATCATCGACGTGGAGTGTGATGAACTCGGGTACATACGGGTTGTCTCGCATTCCCGTCAGAGGCAGCCCCGGAACCTCGCGCTGGAGAACTCGCTCGAGTCTGCCGTCCAGCGTTCTGTGCTCCAGCACGTACCCTTCGCCCGTGCGACGGGCGGGCGCGATCCATACGCCCGAATCATGCACGTGGCTCGGACGCGATCCGCGCTGCAGATGCTCGGCGCGGCCGGGCCGAGGAGTCCCGTGCGAAGAAACCAGCTGCTCGCCATCAGCGACGATGTGGAATACTGAATCCGGCGCGCCCGGGAAGGGGCCGGTCACCAGCAGCCGGCCATCGCCGATATGGTGCACGGACCGTGGGTCGAATGTCGGCGCACGCCATTCACGGAGGTACTCGAGGTCCGCGGAGTATACGAGCCAGCGGCGGCTACGATCGGCCACCTGGATGTTACCTTCGGAGTCCACGTGGATTGCGTACGCAGTGCCAGCGAACTCGCCGGGACCCTCGCCCTGCCTCGCGACGAACCCGCGCAGCGTGCCGTCCGCGTCCCAGGCTAGGATCGCGGGTTCGCTCGAAGCCGTGTAGTACCTGCCGCGGCTGTCTTTCGCGACCCCTCGCCGGCCCTGTGCCGGACCGAACCAGGGATCCGGATAGCTTCCAGCGAGATCGGAGCGAAACTCCGTCCCGGTCGGAACCGCCACGATCCGGCAGGGATACCGCTCACGGAGTGGCAGTTCGATCACCGGTTCCGTGACGCTACGCGTCGGCAGCGGGCACGGCTCGAAGCCATCCAGGCTCTCGACGATCGGAATATCGGTGGCGAAGCCTTCGGCCCCGTCCGTAGCCGGGCCGCCGCACCCGGCGAGTACCACGACGAGTGCAATGAGACGGAGTACGGCAGCGCGCCGCCGGTGGTACCGCTGCTGATAAGATTGGTATGGCGTGGCACCCGCGCCGGAACCGCTGCCCAAGACGTCGCCGGCCATGGTGTCCGAATTCATTGATTCCAACATGGCTCCACAGGATCGTGCCATTCTGGGGGAGCATCCCGAACGTATCCCGTCGTCCAATCTGCGTGATAGTCGCTGAGAATCGCTCACGACTCACGCTGGGCGATCCCGAGGCTGACCCGGTCCACCACGAGATGGTCGTGGAAGCGCTTCGTGAGATCCCCCGTCTTCACGAAGGCACCCGGCACCGACCCGCGCGTCATTCCACGTTTCGGACCAGGTGCAGTTCGTAGATCCGAATCGTTGCCAGGCCGGATGGGTTCGTGGTCATGCCGATTACCTCGCGACTCGTCCCCTGGACCGGATACAGCGGTGGATGGTCGTTTGATGGAATCGAGTCATAGACGACGGCAGCCAGCACCTCGCCAGACTCCGGACTGACCGCCTCGAACCGGAAGTCACCAAGCTCCCAGCCGACGGCGTCGGGCCGCCACTTGGCGTCTTGAACTACCACGCCAACCCACAGAACACCTTGATCGTCGACGCGCAGTATGCGAAACTCCGGTCCCGACGGTTCATCGGGTGTGCCCGTGAGCGGCAGGCCCGGAACCTCCCGCTGGAGAACTCGCTCGAGTCTACCGTCCAGCGTTCTGTGTTCCAGCACGTAACCCTCGCCCGTGCCACCGGCGGGAGCGATCCACAACCCGGAATCGTCCACGTGGCTGGGCCGCGATCGACGCTGCAGATGCTGCGCGCGGCCAGGTCGGGGCGTCCCGACCGAAGAGACCAGCCCTTCTCCTTCGGCAAATAAGTGAAATACTGAATCCGGCGCGCCGGAATAGGGACCAGTCAGGAGTAGCCGGTTATCACCGAGCAAGTGCACGGAACGAGGGTCCCATGTCGGCCCTTGCCACTCGCGCAGGAACTCGAGGTCTTCGGAGAATATGAGCCAGCGATCGCCTGGATCGCCTACGTGGACATTATCATCAGCGTCGACGAAGATCGCGCGAACCCTGTTCGTGAACTCGCCAGGACCCTCGCCCTGCCTTCCGACGACCCCGCGCAACGTACCATCTGCGTTCCAGGCGAGGATCGCGGGTTCCCTCGATGACGTGTAGTATCTGCCATGGCTATCTTTGGCGATACTGCGCCAGACGCCGGCCAGACCTGGCAAGGGATCGGGATAACCTCCCGCCGGATCCGAGCGAAACTCCGTCTCGGTCGGAACCGCCACGATCCGGCAGGGATACCGCTCCCGGAGCGGCAGTTCGACCACCGGTTCCGTAGCACTACGCGTCGGCAGTGAGCACGGCTCGAAACCATCTAGGCTCTCGACGATGGGAATATCGGTGGCCACGCCCTCGGACCCGTCTGTGGTCGGGCCGCCGCACCCGGCGAGGGCGACGAGGAGTGAGTACAAAAGGAGCATGGCAGCATACCGGAGCCGGCGCCAATTAGGTTGGCGGTGGTATGCCGGACGGCGTACGCCGGGAGCGCTGCACAACGCGCTCCCGGCTTCTACGATCGATATCATCATTGCGCCGACGGACAAAATTCGATCCAATCGTGATAGTGGTCGGGATATTGGAGGACTTCTCCAGGCTCCCAGGACGAGTGTGGGTGGCCATTTTCTGAGTAAATACCGACTGCCTGAATCGGGCCCCAATCGCAGCCCTCGCTGGGGCATGCGTAGTGATTTGAGGGAGGTCCATCGGGCGCACCGTGCCACCATCGACCAAAAACCGAATTCGACAGCTCTGCTTCACCCAAACAGAACGTCGGCACCGACGCGCCGATGTGTCATCCGAAAGCTACGAGGCAGGCTACCGCCATACCAACGCTCAGCCACCGCTTACGTCGACGGGGGTAAGGTGGTTCGCCTTCGGCCCGATTGATGCCGGTCATGCGGACCTCCTTTGGAATTGGTTGTTCGGAACGTGTCACAGGATAAAACGGCCTGATGACGAGTGCAATAGTTGTATTTTGGTCCTCCGGGACCCTCACAGGCCGTTTCCGCGCGTCGGCGCTCTGCCTCGGAAGGGCTGTGGCTCCGCAGTATGCGGCAAGGCGGCGCTCACATGAGTCAGCTTCACGACTCCGGACCGACCGGCACCAGGCGGTACCGTTGCACGGATGGACTGCCGCGGAAGTGTACGAGCGCGTGCGTGGCGCTGATCTCTTTGAGGTCGGCAGTAGTGGGGATCTCCACGAACCCGATGAGTTGGCCGGTATTCGTGAAGCCCAGGTACCGCAGGGTCCCGGTGTCCTCGGACAGCGGGCGCGGGAGCATGCGGATCCATAGGGACCGGTCGCTGCCCGGCCTCATTGTGGAGCCAACGCGAAGGCGCCGATCCCCGGGTGAGAACCTGCGGACTTCGTCGATCCGCTCCGCTCGCTCAAACGACGAGAGGTTACTCGGTCGCTCCACCGCGGCGATCTCCCTGGACTTCCACGTCTCGAGTTCCTCGTTGGAGAGTGCGGCGAGTTCTCCATCCCACCGAATCCGCAGCACCACGCGGCCGTCCGGTGCGATCGCCACCACCTCGGGCCTTCCGTCGGGCATGACCCAGAGCCGGTTGCCAGTGGCCAGCGCCAAGGTGTTGCGCATCCACGGCAGCACGAAGGTGAGATGTCCCAACGCGGACTCGTGGATACCGACGAATAGCGTCCGCATGCGTCCATCGGCATATACGCCGGAGAGCGCGCGTCGAATCTCGCCCTGCATGCGCTCCCAGAGGTCCGGCCGCACGCCGAAGAGTTCCCGCGCGAGAATCTGATAATGCGTGGGCTCGCGGCGGTACAAACCGTCCGTCTCACCATTGCGATTCGGTGTCGTGGCGACCACGAGCGACCCGTCCGACAACGATCCTACCACGTTTCCAGGCAAGAAGATCGTGTCGGCGGCGTACGAATCCGGCGCCACTCGCACCTTCCAGTTGCCGTGGCCACTTAGAACGAGCGTGTCACCCGGCGCGATGGAGATGTTCACCGACCGACCTGCGGCCAGCGGTGCACGGATGGCCTCCCCGGTCCAGTCGAAGAACTCGAGCGTCACGTCGCCGCCGAGGTCGGAAGTCCCGATGACGATTGTGCTGTCACTCAGGATCTCAGCGGTTATGATGGAGCGTTCCGCGGCAGCGTCGTCGTCCCAGAGTTTGATCTCGAGTTCGGGCTCAGGGGCCATGTGCAGGCGCGGTGCTGCTTCGAGCTCAGCGGCGGTGATATGGATCGTCGGCGCCCGGATCGTGTCGAGTTCCGCGACGGTTAGCACATGCCCGGCGTCGGTTCCACACGCTGTCGCGAGGATCACCCCCGCCGCGCAGGCGAACCCGATGGTTGGAACGGCCTGTCGACTTCGACGCCGTCGCAGCTTCTTCCAGTGCGCCATTTTCGGCCATCGGTTCGATTCCAATCCCGGGGCCCGTGAAGCTCGAACCACCACGTTCACAAGTCTCGCCACCTGAGAGACAGCCATGCCGCAGCCAGCGCACCGGCGGAGTAGAGTAGCGCCAGGGCGCCGGCGTGAGTCCAGGGGAGCAGCGCCTGCGTCGGGTCGCGCTCCAGGGATGCCGCGAACGCGGCGGGATCGTACGCGGCCGCATCGCGGAGCGACAAAACTGCCGAGATCGGGAGATAGGGGGTCAGCGCACCACCGACTCCGCCGCTGAGCGACATCATGACGACGGTTGGTAGCTGGATCAGGAAAAAGAAGATCGCCACCACGATCCCCGCGGCTGCGCTTCCCGAGATTTCGCCGAACATCACGCCGAACGAGGAAATCAGCACCAGGATCAGAAACAGCCCGGCCATCATGCGGAAGTGCAGCGGCTCCGCAATCAGTGCACTTGCGTCCGCCGCCAGGTTGGCATCCAGCAGCACGAGACCAAAGCCGAGTACGATGACGGACGCCCAGAACGCGATCGTCGTCATCAGGGCGCCCAAGGTTTTCGCGCCCAGATACTCCGCGCGCGACAGACCGTCGATCACGTGCTGGCGCTGCGTGCGCCAGCCGCGTTCGGACCCGGTCAATATCACGGTCGCAGAGAGTAGCACGAAGAGCGCGAGGAAGCTGG
>DATMSC010000043.1:0-3529 GCA_035565595.1 Longimicrobiales bacterium
GAACGCGTCGAGCGCTTCCGCCACCATCCCTCTGGCGAGCCGGGCCATCTCCACAAGCTCACGATATTCCGGGGCGGATTGATGATCCGCCAGTCGAATCGCCGCCTCGGCGATGTTCACGGCGTGGTCGCCGATGCGTTCGAGGTCGCTGGCAATCCGCATGGTCGTGGTGATGAGTCGCAGGTCCCCGGCGACCGGCTGATGCAGGGCGAGAAGCTGGATCGACGCCTCGTCGATCTCGAGCTCGATCGCATCGACCTGCCGGTCACCATCAATGACCGCGCGTGCAGCTGCCGTGTCCCGCCGGGCAAGTGCCTCCGTCGCACCACGGAGCGCCTCCTCCACGACGGCGGCCATCTCGACAAGTCGGGACTGCAGCATCGCGAGCTCGTCGCGGGCCGAGCGCGGACCCCCTCGAATCATCCGAACCTCCCCGTGATGTAGGCCTCGGTGCGCTCCTCGCTCGGGTTGGTGAAAAGGGCGTCCGTCTCCCCGAACTCGACCAGCTCTCCCATGTAGAAGAAGGCCGTGGAATCCGAGACGCGCGCTGCCTGTTGCATGTTGTGGGTCACGATCACGATCGTGTACTCCCTGCGAAGTTCGTAGATCAGTTCCTCGATCCGGTGAGTGGCGATGGGATCGAGCGCGCTCGTCGGCTCGTCCATGAGGAGCACGTCCGGGCGGACCGCCAGCGCCCTGGCAATGCAGAGCCGTTGCTGCTGGCCGCCGGATAGCCTGGAGGGCGGTTCATCCAGCCGGTCCTTCACCTCGTCCCACAGCGCGGCCTGGCGGAGCACCTTCTCGACCAGCGCATCGAGCTCACCGCCGCGCGCGAGTCCATGCCGTTTCGGCGCGAAGGTGATGTTCCCGCGGATGCTCATGGTCGGGAACGGATTGGGCCGCTGGAAGACCATGCCGATCCGCTTGCGGACCTCCACAGGGTCGATCAGGCCGCCGTAGATCTCCTGGTGCCCCAGCCGTACGCTACCCGTGACCTGTGCGCCCGGGACGAAGTCGTGCATTCGGTTGAGCGCGCGGAGGAAGGTGGTTTTCCCGCAGCCGCTCGGGCCAATGATGGCCGTGACGGTGCGCGGCGGGATGTCCATGTCCACGCCCGACACGGCCAGTTTCTCGCCGAAGCGGACGGTGAGTTTCGTGGTCGTTATCGGTTCCGACATCCTGTCATCTCCAGGGTTCAATGTCCGGCCATGAATTGCGCGCGCCGGGCCCAGATCAGCCGCGCGACCACGTTACCCAGCAACACGGCGGCGAGCAGGAGAAACGCGCCCGCGCGAGCCTGCCCGTGCCAATCGGGAAATGGGCTGATCGCGTAGCTGTAAATGTTGACCGCGACCGTAGCGATGGGGCGATCCACGCCTTCCGGCCAGAACCGGCTCCCCAGCGCGGTGAAGAGGAGCGGTGCGGTCTCCCCCGCGATCCTGGCGGTTGCGACGAGGATTCCGGTGAGGATGTTGCCGGCCGCCGCGGGTACTACGACCCACAGCGTCGTCGGGGCCTCGCCTACGCCGAGGGCGAACGCCGCCTCGCGACGGTCGCGGGGGACCAGCCGGAGCGCCTCTTCCGTGGTGATCATCACGATCGGCACGACGAGGATCGCCAGGGCCACACCGCCGGCCAGTGCGCTGAAGCGTCCCATGCGGGTGACGATGATTCCGTAGGCAACGACGCCGGCGATGATCGATGGGATCCCCGCGAGCACCTCGGCAACGAAACGCGTCGCCCGCCCCAATGACCCATCGCCGAACTCGGCGACGTAGATCCCGGCGCCCACGCCGACCGGCACACCAAGCAGGAGTGCGAGCCCCACGACGATCCCCGTGCCGAGGAAGGCGTTGGCCCAGCCGCCGCCACCGCGGGTGGGCGGTTGCGGGAGCTGCGTCAGGAACTCCCGTGACAGGCCAGGCGCGCCGCTCACGACAACATCTCCGAGGACCCAGGCCAGGGGAACGAGCGCGCAGGCGAGCGCGGCTACGCTGAGCCCTACCATCACGCGGTCCCGGAGGAGCCGGAGCCACAGCTTCCGCCGGGTGACCGGCCGGTTCATCGTGGCCTCCTTCCGCCCCCGGCCCGCAGCACGAGCAGGCGAGCAACCACGTTGAGCGCGAAGGAGAGGAGGAAAAGGAGCAGGCCGATGGCGATCAGCGAGGCGACGTGCAGCTCCGTGGCCGCCTCGCGGAGCTCGTTCGCGATGATCGCGGTCATCGAGTAGCCGGGCTGGAAGTAGTCGAGCGTCAGCCCGATCCGGTTCCCGATGGTCATGGCGGCGGCCATCGTCTCACCCAGGGCACGGCCGAGCCCGAGGATTGCGCCGCTGAACAGCCCGCTCCGCGCGTGTCCCAGCACGACGTGGCGCACGGCCTCCCAATGGGTTGCCCCGAGTGCCAGCGCGGCCTCCTTTTGGTCGCGCGGGACGGCCAGGAGCGCGTCGCGGCCGAGCGTAGCGATGATCGGCGTGATCATGATCGCGAGGATCACGGCGGCGGTGAACAGCGTATAGCCCGGCCCGGCCTCGCCGAAGAAGGGCAGCCAGCCGAGTGGGCTCCCCGCCAGGAAGGGGATCACACGACGCTGCATGAGCGGCGCCAGGGTGAAGACCCCCCAGAGTCCGAGGACCACGGAGGGGATCGCAGCGAGCAGCTCGACGAGGAAGCCGGCCAGGGCGCGAACCGGGCGGGGCGCATACTCGGCCAGCACGATCGCCACGCCGAGCGAGACCGGCAGGGCGAGGGCGAGGGCGAGTGCGCTGGTCATGAGTGTGCCGATCAGGAACGGGAGCGCGCCGAACTCGCCCCGGACCGGATCCCACTCCCCGCGCAGGATGAATCCGACGCCCCACTCCGCCCAGGCCGGCTGCGAATCGCGCAGAAGGCGGACCAGGATAACGGCCGCGAGGAGTACAAGCCCCGCGGCCATGGCGCCCGTCGCATGGCGAAACCACCGCCGGGCGAGCGCGGCGCGGATCCGGAGGAGGGGGCTCGACCGCGCCCCCTCCCCGGTAGAGCGGCGGACCGCTCGCGGCAGTTCGGACACACCGGTGCTCACCTCAGCGGCTCACCGCGGAAGCGCACGCCCGAAAGCGTGGCGAGGTCGAGCTGTCGCACGGATTCCGGAATCGCCGCGTTGTTGACATCGGCGTTGTACTGCTGGCCGTCGGTCACTGCCCACTCGATCCAGCGGACGATCCGTTCGGCGCGTTCGCGCGTCATCCCGTTCCCCAGCTCCGCGAGGTCGCGGTAAATGAAGAAGTAGGAGAACGACGAGATCGGGTAGGAGTCCGCGCCGGGGGCGTCGGTGAAACTCACGCCCGCCCAGGATTCGTGACCGGCGGGAAGCGAGCCAACCGCGGCGGCGGCGGCGGCCGTCCCGGCCTCCAGCGAGGGGGTAATGAATCGCCCCGTTCGGTTGCGGACCGCGGCGACGGGCATCCCCAGCTTCGCGGCGTACGAGAGCTCCACGTAGCCGATCGACCACGGTGTGTTGCGAACCGCGCCGGCCACGCCCTCGTTCC
>DATMSC010000044.1:0-6403 GCA_035565595.1 Longimicrobiales bacterium
GGACTGGCTCAATGTCCGCGCCGCCGAAGTGGCTGCCGGGCGGGGAGACACCGCTGAAACCGAGCGTCGGCTGGGAGTGCTCGATCCCTGGTTCGCGCTCGAGTGGGGCTGGCCTCTGCGGGTCCGTGCTCGCCGCCAGGCCGGTGATCTCAGAGGCGCGGCAGCCGCGGCCGTCGCAGCCGCCAACTCACTCGACGAGCCATCGTCGAGGTCGGCCGCCTGGGCCGTAGCAGGCGACACGAGGCGGCTGCGTGGCGACGACGCCGGTGCGCGTGCGGCGTACCGGCGAGCCATCGAGGTCTCGCCGGCCTCACCCGGTGCACTCACGGCGGCGAGGATGCTCGCCACTGTCCCCGACGCGACGCCCCGCGACCGACTCGTGGCCGGTCGCGTGTACCTTCGGCACGGCAACGTGGAGCGCGGGATCGCAGGGCTGAAGTCGTTCCTCGCCGCGGGCGTGGGCACGGAGATCGAGCGGGCAGAGGCACAACTCGAGCTGGGCCGGGCGCTGGCGCGGGCGGGGAAGTTCGCGGAAGCGGAACCCGTACTCCGCGTGCTGGCCGACTCGGCTCCTACCTCCAGACTGCGGGCCGACGCGCTCTTCGAAATCGGCCGATCGCAGTACCGGCAGGGTCGTGAGACAGAGGGGCGCGCCACGTACCTTGCGCTGGCCACACTCTACCCGGGCGAGCCGGCAGCCGGGGAGGCCATGTTTCTGGTGGCCGACCTGGACCACGACCGGGGCGATATCGACTCCGCGCGCCGGTACTACACGACGGCGGCCTCGATCCAACCCCGCTCCGAGCGTGCGGCGAGCGCGCTCATGCGCCTGGGCGGACTCGCCTTCGCGGCCGGTGACTACACCACCGCTGCCCGCGTTTTCGACAGGTATCGCGACCACCACCCCGACGGTTCTGCCTTCCAGCAGGCGAGCTACTGGTCGGGGCGGGCGCACATGGCGCTGGGGGACAGCGCGCTCGGCCTCGAGAGAATGAAGGAGGCGAGACTCGCTGATCCGTTCTCCTACTACGGCCTCCGGGCAGCCGAGCGTCTCGGTCAGGACTTCTGGGACTCGCCGATCGACGTTTCACCGCCCCACAACCCGCGGCTTGAACGCGCCATTCAGCGCGCACTGGCACGAGTGGATCTGCTCCGGGAACTCGGATGGCGAGCCGCTGCGGAATTCGAGCTGGTGCGCATCAGGAGACACTATCACGGCATCGATGGCGCCCTCTACGCCCTGGCCGAGGCGTTCAACCACCGCGGCCAGATCTTCGATGGCGTACGCCTCGGCTGGGAGATCTATTCGCAGGAAGAGGTCTGGAATCCCAGGCTGCTGAGGATCATCTATCCGTTCCCATTCCGCGAGCTGATCACCGCTGAGGCGAGGCAGCGCGGCCTCGACCCGTACCTGGTCGCCGGGTTGATCCGCCAGGAATCCATGTTCCAGCCCGCTATACGGAGCCACGCCGGCGCTGTCGGGCTGATGCAGATCATGCCGGCCACGGGGAGGTCGCTCGCACGGTCGGCAGGGATCAGCGCGTTCGACGCGAACATGCTGCAGCAGCCAGAAGTCAACGTGCGCCTCGGTATCATGTACCTTGAAGAGCTGCTTCGCGCGTACGGAAACCGGCCACTCGCCGCGCTGGCGGCGTACAACGCCGGACCCGGCCGGGTAGGGCGCTGGCGCCAGTTCCCGGAGTGGGCGGACGAAGACCTGTTCGCGGAGCGCATCCCCTTCAACGAGACTCGCGAGTACGTCAAGATCGTCCGGCGAAACGCTCGAGTTTACGCCGCGCTGTATCCGCTCCCAGACGCCGAACCCGCAGTCGGAGATTGACTTACAGATTTCGGCCAGTTCGGGCTGTTACCGCGGTTGTAATGTTCCGTAGCAATCGGTGCCACGGATTGCTTGACATCTCCCAGGAATCGTTCGTAGTTTGGCGTGCACTTGCACAATCTTTTCCACGCAGCATCAACACCCTTCGTAGGAGGCAGCTGCAATGGCCAGGGGTCGGGTCAAGTGGTTCAATGATGCCAAGGGCTACGGCTTCATCGAGCAACCGGACGGAGAGGATGTGTTCGTACATTTCTCCGCCATCTCGATGGAAGGCTTCAAGTCGCTCACGGAGGGCGAGGAGGTCGAGTTCGAGGTGAAGCAGACTGACAAGGGCCTCCAGGCTGCCAACGTCCAGAAGGTCTGACCTTGACTGGCCGAAGCGGGATTGGACGGCGCCCCGCCAATGCGGGGCGCCTTTGCGTATCTGGACCCTGCATCCGCGGTGGCGGCAACGTCTCGCCGGAGCCGGCCGCCAGGGCGTGAGCGGGAATACTCTCGCCGCAATGGTGTACGTGGTGGTTGAAGTGAACGTACACATCGAAGATCCCTTCACGCGCAGATCACGTTGAGCATTCCCCCGAGGACCCGGCCGCGCCTGTACCTGGTGGACGGCTATGCGCTCATCTATCGGGCGTTTTTCGCGCTCATCCAGCGGCCGCTGACCACGTCGCGTGGCGAGAACACGTCGGCGGCGTACGGCTTCACGCAGTTCCTGCTGAAGGTGCTGCGGGAACACGAGCCGGAATATCTCGGTGTCGCCTTCGACGCCGGGACCAGCCAGCGGGAAGAGATGTTTCCGGAATACAAGGCCACCCGGGAGAAGATGCCGGATGAGCTGGCCTGGTCGCTCCCACGGATCCGGACGATTCTCGAGGGCTTCAACGTTCCGGCACTCGAGGTCGCCGACTACGAAGCCGACGACGTGATCGGCACGCTCGCGGTCAAGGCGGCGGAAGCGGGCCTCGAGGCAGTGATCATCTCGGGGGACAAGGATTTCTACCAGTTGATCCGGCCGGGCATCAGCCTGCTGAATCCCGGGCGCGGCGGCCCGGTCGGGATCGAGGAGGAATGGGTCGATCTCCGGAACGCGAGCGAGCGCCTCGGCGTGCCGCCCGAGCACGTGGTCGACTACCTCGCGCTGATCGGCGACGCCTCCGACAACGTGCCGGGCGCGCCGGGGATCGGGCCCAAGACCGCGATCCAGCTCATCGAGCAGTACGGCTCGGTCGACGAGATCCTGGCGCACGCTCCCGAGATCAGCGGCAAACGCGCGCGGGAGGCGTTGCTGAACCACGCCGATTCGGTCATGCTGTCGAGGAAACTGGTCACGATCGACACGAACGTGCCGATCGAGCTGGACCTCGAAGCCCTTCGCGTCAAACCTCCTCGCCGGGAGGTGCTGAGGGACGTCTTCCTCGATCTGGAGTTCCACTCGCTTGCGCGAGAGTACGGAGCGGCGGAACCGTCCGAAGCGGCTTCGGCAGTGAAGTACGAGCTCGTCACGACGCCGGCGCGCGTGGCAGAGATCGTGGCGCTCGCCCGGGAGAAGGGGGAGTTCTCCGTCGACGTCGAGTCCACGAGCATCGACCCGATACGCGCGGATCTCGTGGGGATCAGCATCAGCCTGGAGCCGTCCAGCGGGTTCTACCTTCCCTTCGGCCACAGCCGGCCGCGTTCCCCGGACGGCGCCGCGGCGCCGGACCCTGTGAACCTGCCGCCGCTCACGCATCCATCGATGCGGACCCTGGTCGAGCTTCTCGAGGACGAGAACGTGGCCAAGGTCGGTCAGAACCTGAAGTACGACCTGCTCGTGCTCCGGCGAGCCGGCGTGGCACTGCGCGGGATCCGTTTCGACACGATGATCGCGTCGTACGTCCTGGATCCCGGCCGGCGCGAGCACGGCCTCGACGCGCTTGCCTTGCAGTTCCTGGATCACCGTACGACGACGTACGAAGAGCTGTGCGGCAAGGGCAAGGACGAAGTCCCCATAGCCGAGTGCGCGATCGATCGGGTCCGCGACTACGCCTGCGAGGATTCGGACATCGCACTGCGGCTGAAGAACCTGTTCGACGAGGACCTCTCGCGGCTCGGGCTGAGGCCGCTATTCGACGAGATCGAGATTCCGCTGATCGAGGTACTGGCCGAGATGGAGTGGACGGGGATCCGGATCGATCCGGATTTCTTCGACCGGCTCGCGGCCCGGCTCGCGCGCGATCTCGCCCTGATCGAGGAAGAGATCTACAAGCTGGCAGGCGGCGAGTTCAACATCAACTCGACGCCGCAGTTGCGCGAAGTCCTTTTCGACCGCCTCGGCCTGCCCGTAGTGAAAAAAACCAAGACAGGCGCTTCGACGGACGCCACCGTGCTGGAGGAGCTGGCGGCGCAGGGACACGCGCTCCCTCGCCTGCTACTCGAGTACCGCCAGCTCGACAAGCTGCGTAGCACCTACGTCGTGTCGCTCCCGCAGCTCGTCAATCCGGAAACTGGCAGGCTGCACACGAACTTCAACCAGACTGTCGCGGCCACGGGCCGCCTTTCGTCCCAGCAGCCGAACCTCCAGAACATCCCGATCCGCACGGAGATCGGCGCGGAGATCCGGAAGGGCTTCATCCCCCGCAAGGGCTTCGTCTTCCTCGCCGCCGACTACTCGCAGATCGAGCTCCGCATCCTGGCTCACCTGTCGGGCGATGAGGCCTTCGTCGAAGCGTTCCGGTCCGGCCGCGACATCCATCGTCAGACGGCCGCGCTCATCTTCGGCGTGGCTCCGGAAGACGTGACCCCGGCCATGCGCGGCGCGGCGAAGACGGTGAACTTCGCGACCATTTACGGGATCGGACCGTTCTCGCTCGCGCAGCGCCTGTCGGTTTCCGTAGCCGAGGCAAGGACCTTCATCGAGCAATACTTCCAGCGATTCCCGCGCGTGCGCGAGTATCTCGACACCCAGATCGAGAAGGCGAGGGAGCTGGGCTACGTCGAGACGCTGAGCGGCCGTCGACGCTACATCCCGGAGATCCGCTCACCCAACTTCAGCATCCGTCAATTCGGCGAACGCGCGGCGACCAACGCGCCTGTCCAGGGCTCAGCGGCCGACATCATCAAGCTCGCGATGATCCGCATCCACCGTGATCTCATGGAGCGGGGCACGGCTGCCCGCATGTTGCTCCAGGTGCACGACGAGCTCGTCTTCGAGATCCCGACTCCGGAGCTGGAAGAGTTGCGCCCGCTCATTGTCGACAGGATGGAGAACGCATTCCCGCTGGACGTGCCGCTCGAGGCCGTGACGGGCGTCGGCGAGAGCTGGTACGACTGCAAGTAGCCGTTCCCCCGAAGTTTCGGCTCGAATTGCCATGTTCCCGCCCCGAGGGGGCATGCACCTTCTTCGCGTGTGAAGCCGGGAGCCCCCGGGCTCCGCAACGACATACCACGCGAGGAGGCGAACATGAGCCGGTCCATCAACAAGATCATCCTGGTCGGCAACGTCGGTCGGGATGCGGACGTCCACGTCACTGGGGCGGGGACGAAGGTGGCCCACTTCTCTCTGGCGACGAGCCGGCGGGTGCCGCGTGACGGCGGGTACGAGGAGCGGACGGAGTGGCACCGGCTGGCGGTGTGGGACCGCCTCGCCCAGTTCGTCGAGGAGTACGTCCGCAAGGGTGACCGGCTGTACGTCGAGGGACGGCTGGAGTACGGCAGCTACGAGAAGAACGGTGTCACGATCCCGACGACGGAGGTCCACGTCCGGGAGCTGGTGCTGCTGAACTCTGCCAACGCGCGCGCGGACGCGGCGCCGGAGGCCGACGAGGCGCTAGAGAACGTCGCGTAGGCCGGGATTCACAGAGAGGATGGCCTCCCAGCGGGCGCCGCGGTTGAGTCCGCGCACGACGTCGAACCGGATCATGTCGAACAGGATGCCTACGCCGAGGCCGACGCTGGTCCGGACACCGTCCGTCGCTGTCACATCCCAACCGGCCGGCAGGGACAGGTCCCCGAGATCCGTCCAGCCGGCCGCACCCACGGCGCGGAGATTGATCAGGTTCGGTACGATGTCGCGCCACGCCTCGACCTGGGCGAGAGCGAAGGAACGACCCGCGAAGCTGCGATACTCGTATCCCGGTACGGTGCCTCTTCCACCAAGGAGGAAGGTGCGCTGGAGCGGCGCGGTCCCCAGCGTCGTCCCGGCGATGAGGCGGGCGTCGGCGTTTATGCCGTTGGTGAAGCTGCGGTGGGAACGGCCGATTTCGAGGATCGGCTGGGCGTAGGTGTCACCCCCGGCGGAGCCGGCCACGAGGGACACCCCTCCGGACCACGGGCTGATGCCGTCGTTGATGCGGCGGATGGAAGCGTGCGCCTCGTACACCCAACCTTCGGTGACGGGTCTCACCGGCCGGAACGCCCGGCCGCCATCGCGGAAGATGCTCGACCGCACGATGCGCCCGCTCTCGTGGTTCTCGCCCGAGAGAGCCAGGTTCGCTCGCCATACCTCGCCGACCGGTGTGCTGAGCTCGAGGCGGACCCCTTCGGCGAAGTACGGGTCCAGGTAGTCGCTGGAGGCGATGGCGGCGG
>DATMSC010000045.1:0-4242 GCA_035565595.1 Longimicrobiales bacterium
TCGGAGGCACTGTCTCCCGCGTGGTGCTCGAGTCCGTTTCCGGCCTCGGTCTGGGCCAGCCGCAGTGGCCCGAGATACGGGTGGTCATGACGCTGGACCGCGCTGACTCGTTCGACGTGTTCAAGCACTGACCCGAAGCCCGGGCCAGACTGCCGGGACCCGCCGCTACACAACGACGCCGCGCGCCTGCGTGCCGCCGCGGCGCAGCACGACACCCGGATGCCCATGGCGACGCCTCTTCCGCGCGCGGCTCCGCGCCGGACGGGCCCGGGTCCCCCACGACTATTGCGACCAGCCGTTGAAGTCTGGCCGGCCGAACCGGCGCCCGCCCACGAGCCGCGCTTCCAGCGCTTCCCGCAGCGTGTCTTCGGCGACCCGGTTGAGCCTTCCCTCGAAATCCGGCAGCGCATGAACGTCGGAAGCGGTCAACCCGCGGGCGATCACCTGTCGCCCGGGCGAGTCGATGCTCAGGTATCCGACCGGAAGGAGCGCCGGCGTCGAGGAGTCGCGGTCGACGACTACGTAGCGGACCTTTCCCTCCCCCGGGTCCACGATCAGCTCGCTCACCGTGCCTACCGTCCGAGAGTCACTGGTGACGAGCGGCCAGCCCCGAACGTCTGGCTGGTCGTGTGCAACGCGGTAGTCTGGCAGGTCGGAGAGCGGAGAGAGCGGCAGCGGCCGGGTGGGCGGCGGCCCACCGCGGATGATCGGGTGCTCACCGGCGTACAGTCCCGAGTGGTCGTACGCCGGATGTGCGTAATATCGCTCGCCATAGAAGCTTCGGCCGTGCGCGGCCAGCACTTCCCGCTCGTGTTCCGGGTCGAGGGGGCGATCCGGCTCAAATTCCGGGATCCCCTCCAGATCCTCGCGGAACGCGGCCCGGAGCCTGACTCGCGGCCGACCCGCGAGCTGCTCTATGCGCGCATGACCGATCGGCACGAGGACGTGTTTGTCCGAGCCGGCGAGGCGAATGTCCAGGTAGCGGACGATGCCGTTCTCCGCTTCCACGAGCGTACCGTACACGCTCCCGGCGGGGCGGCCGTCGGTGTCGTCCACGGGCAGACCGCGCAAGTCCGGAACGGGTCGAAGCGGCGTCGGATCGGCGGCGGGCTCGGGCTCGAGATTCCAGACCATGGCCGCGCCACGGTTGCAATGTTCGCGCCCCATGCGCCCCCGATCGTACCCTCGCTTGACAGCACGCGCGCCCAAGGCCTAGCTTGCGGGCAGAGCGGCGTCAGGGCTACAGCGGCTCTGCGCCGCGCCGATTCGGCTTTCGCCGACGTGGGATTTGACGCGGCAGCTTGTGCCCCACGTTAAACATTTGCACTAAAGCGCCGGAAGCCCGTCGCGGAGCTCCCGGCGACGGGTTTCTGACATCAGGGAGGAACAATGGCACGCGAGTACGTACTCACCAGCGAATCAGTATCCGAAGGCCATCCCGACAAGGTCGCCGATCGCATCAGTGATGCGATCCTGGATGCCTATCTCTCGGTCGACCCCAATGCCCGCGTCGCTTGCGAGACTCTCGTGACGCGGAACCTCGCGTGCCTCGCCGGCGAAATCCGCAGCCGCGAAGAGATCCCGGCCGATCGGATCGAGGCGCTGGTGCGGGATGTCATCCGCGATATCGGCTACCTGGAAGAGGACAACCGGTTCGCCGCTGATTCCGTCAACGTCGTCATCCACCTGCACTCCCAGGCGAGCGAGATCGCACGAGCGGTGGACAAGGGCGACCTTCGCAAGCAGGGCGCTGGCGACCAGGGGATGATGTTCGGCTACGCCACCAACGAGACGGCGGAGCTCATGCCGGCGCCGATCACCTGGGCGCACGGCCTCACGCGCGCGCTCGCGGAAGCGCGCAAGTCGGGACGGGTCGGCTGGCTGCGCCCCGACGCGAAGAGCCAGGTCTCCGTCCGCTATGTCGAGGGGATTCCGGTCGAGGTGACGAAGGTGGTCGTCTCGACGCAGCATACTCCGGACGTGGGAGCGGACGATATCCGGTCCTTCATCGTCGAGGAGCTGGTGCCGTCCGTCGTTCCTGAACAGTTCCTCGTCTCCGGCTGGGCAGACCACGTACTGGTGAACCCGTCCGGCTCCTTCGTCGAGGGCGGTCCTGCGACGGACACCGGCCTCACCGGTCGCAAGATCATTGTCGACACGTACGGCGGCGCGGCGCGGCATGGTGGCGGCGCCTTCAGCGGTAAGGATCCGTCGAAGGTCGACCGCTCCGCCGCGTACGCCGCCCGGTGGGTCGCGAAGAACGTGGTCGCTGCAGGTCTCGCCGACCGGTGCGAGATCTGTGTCGCCTACGCCATCGGAGTGGCCGATCCGGTCGCAATCGCCGTGGAGACGTTCGGCACCGCCCGGATCGACGAGACGGCTATCGGCAACTGGGTCCGCGAGCATTTCGACCTGACGCCCGCAGGCATCATTACGAACCTCGACCTCCTGCGCCCGATCTACGGCGTGACCGCGGCGTACGGGCACTTCGGGCGCCCGGACGCAGGAAACGGGTACTTCCCGTGGGAACGGATCACGGCGGACGCTCTGGCGCCCGCAGGCGCGTAGTGGAGGCGACGTCGCACCTGCACCGCGCCGTCGCGGGAGGCTGAGCCCGCGCGATGCGTTACAAGCGGGACTCCTCGGCCGGCTTCATCGTATTCCACCGCGACGAGGGCGGCTGCCGGTTCCTTCTGGTACTGTCCCGCCAGACCAAGCGACCGCTTTGGGAGTTCCCCAAGGGCGGCATCAACCCTGGTGAGACCGTGGAATCCGCGGCATTGCGGGAGCTGCGGGAAGAAACCGGACTGCACGGCGACGACATCGTTCTGCTCGACGGATTCCGCCGCAGCGAACGCTACCGCTTCACTGTCCAGAGCGGTGCGGGGCAGATGATCGTGATCAAGCAGGTCACGTATTTCCTGGCCGAGGCGCGCCACACGCGCGTCAAGCTCGCCGCCGCAGAGGCGATGGATCACGGCTGGTTCGAGCTGCCCGAAGCGGTTCGCCGGGTCCGGTACCGGGACCGCCGCCGCATCCTCAACGAAGCCGCCGCATTCGCCGGCTGCGTGCCCCCGGGTACGGAGGACGAGGACCCGGCGCCGCGGCCGGCGGCCGGCTGACCCCTGGCGTCAATCGTCAGCCACCTCCCGCACCCGCCCCATCAGGTTGGCCTCGGGAAGCAGCATCGCCTGAGTCAGGATCTCGTCCGGCGACGTACCGATCAGCGGCCGGCCGGGGTCCGGCCAGAGGCGTCCGGATGGGGCTCCGAAGATCAGCCGGCCGTACCAGAGATCCGCGTACTGCCAGCACTGCAACTGCACACGCCATGGCCGTCCGTCCACCTGGATTACGCGCACTTCGAGCTCGCTGACGGCGTCGGCCTCCCGGTGCGGTCTTCTTTCGACCTCGTCCGGGCCCATGCGCGCAACCTTCGTGAGCCCTTCCCAGCCGCAAGCAGGGCACCAGCGGCGATGAATGGGGCTCCACCCGGTGCCGAGCCGCCCCAGCACCTTCCCCATCAGGCGGAGCGTCTCACCCCGGCAGATGGGACACGAAGGACCTCTGTGCAACGCTCTGTAGCTGACCACCAGGCTCAGCGCGAGCGGCAGCGCCACGACCAGCAACAAGTAGATCGAAACGACGAGTACCACGCGTCCTGCCCCCAGTGGTTCCGCACCTCCACAGGGGCGAAGGGGGCAAGATACGTACCCCGGACGGTGGCGAACTGCAGGCGGCGCTGTCGCTTGCAATGAAGTGCCCGAAGCGTTCCATTCAGGCGGCAAACGCAACGGAGAACGGAGAGAATCATGCCTGCAGACAGTGCGGATGTACGTGCCGGCAATCCCGAGAACGCCGGCGCCACGGTCGACGAGCTCGGGGCCCACGTATCCGTCGCCGGCGGCGTACAGACGGCGCCGGAACGCGCAGCCGAGATCGACAGCGTCGTCCTCCAGCTCTTCACCAAACAGCCCAACCGCTGGGCTGAGCCGAAACTCGATGAGGACCGCGTCGCCGCATTCCTGGAGAACCGCGCGAAGTACGGCATTCGCGCCGTGGCGTCGCACGATTCCTACCTCATCAACCTCGCGGCACCCGACCCTGAGCTGTTCCAGAAGTCGTACGCGTCGTTCCGCGAAGAGCTCCGCCGCTGCGTCGCCCTCGAGCTGGAGTACCTGGTCACGCACCCGGGGAACGCAACGGATGGCGATGCGGAGCGCGGGCGGACGCAGAACGCGGATG
>DATMSC010000046.1:0-1826 GCA_035565595.1 Longimicrobiales bacterium
CGCCCATCGTCGGGAGGAGCGCATCCGGCCGCTCCCGCTCGATGATGCGCTCGACCCACTCCGGCGTGATCGGCTCGATGTACGTCCGATCCGCGAGATCCGGGTCCGTCATGATCGTGGCGGGATTGCTGTTGACCAGGATGACCCGGTATCCCTCCTCTTTCAATGCACGAACGGCCTGCGTGCCCGAATAGTCAAACTCGCAGGCCTGCCCGATCACTATGGGACCGGAGCCCAACAGCAGAATAGTTTGTATGTCGTCTCGTCTCGGCACAGCCGCTCCCGGGACTCCCCCTTCCTGCCCTCAACCCTCGCTCCGACGACCGCGCCCGGCTCCTCCAGGGCGCCCCGCGAACACAACGTTTCCACCCGGCCTGATACCCGCGCCGGGGCGCGCCGATTCGCACCATCCAGAGCCGATGGAAGTTGACGCAGGCAGGGTGGTTGCGCAACCCCGTATCGATCGCGGCCCGCGCACGGGAGGCCGCCGGACGGCTGCAGTTCCGGGCGGCTCCGGGACGCGGGATGGGTGGGTCCGCGGAGCGCGTTGCCGGGGAGGGAAGCAGGCGACGAGGACTTGCAATCCGCGGGCGCTTCCGGACGTGCCTGGCGTACGCCTGCGCCCGGCGCTCCCGGCGGTGGCGCCCGCCGGTGGGCCGCCTACGGCCGGTCGTCTGCCGAGCGACCGGATTCAGACAGGATAGAAACCCGCGACTAACCCCGGTCCCGTCAGTGATCTGGCCGGCAGCGGATTACGAAAGGCGCTGTGCCACGTCATACTACCCCGCGCATGGCAAAGCCAGAATACGAGGAGCGGTAATGCGCGCGACTGGCAAGGCACGAAGCCCTGGAACAGCAACGCCATTCCAAGGCATCGTATTGCCGCATGCCACGATGCAGCGCCGCTCGACGGTCGCTTGTATCGTATTCCGAGCAAGTTTTCCATAGCAGGGCCGCCTCTTGACAATCACACGGGCGGATTGTCCCTTGTTACGTTCGCCGTAATCGACCGACAATGAACGGGGCACGGCCCGGAAAGGCGACTGCGCAATGGCGACGAACGACAGGGTCTGGGCATTCGTGGAGGCGGATCTCCGCAAGAATCCCAAGGCGGGAAGCAAGGATCTGTACGAAAAGGCGAAAGCAGCCCATCCCGAGGTCGGTGACCTGAACCTGCGCCAGTTCCACGCCCGTTATCCGCTCCAGATCCGGCGGCGGATGGGTGCCGGCCGGAAGGCATCGGCTCCGAAGCCGCGTCGCGGGACGCGCAAGGCGGCCGCTCCCAGGACCACGCGGCGGCACCGATTGCCGCGGCCGCGGATACGCCGAACGCAAAGGCGCGGGATGGCGTCCGCAAGGTGTTTCTGGACTTCGCGCAGGACCTGGCCGCGGTTGCGGGCGATCCCGCCAAGGTCATCGCGGTCGTTGCCAGGGTCGACAAGTTCGTCGATCAGGCGATTCGCGCCGCCGGCAAGTAGCCACCCCCGCGGTAGGACGGCCGCCGGATGAACGTCGGCGGCCGTACATTCCTCACTCCGGGACCGTGTCCGGGGCGGCGGGCGCCGGGAGCCCGCCGCCGTGTTTGATCGCGCGCCCTTCCACAAAATAGACCGCGTCCTCCGCGATGTTGGTGGCCAGATCGGCCACGCGTTCGTAGTTGCGTCCCGCAAGCAGGAGGGTGATCCCCGGCGTGATTCGGCGGGACTCCTCCATCATGTGCGCCAGCACGACACGGAAGAGTGAGGCCTGCAGAGCGTCGACTTCACTGTCGCGGAGGAGGACGGCGCGCGCGGTGCGGGGATCCTCGCGGGTGAACGCGTAGAGCG
>DATMSC010000047.1:0-1580 GCA_035565595.1 Longimicrobiales bacterium
CGCCCATCGTCGGGAGGAGCGCATCCGGCCGCTCCCGCTCGATGATGCGCTCGACCCACTCCGGCGTGATCGGCTCGATGTACGTCCGATCCGCGAGATCCGGGTCCGTCATGATCGTGGCGGGATTGCTGTTGACCAGGACGACCCGGTATCCCTCCTCTTTCAGCGCCCTGACCGCCTGCGTCCCGGAATAGTCGAACTCGCAAGCCTGCCCGATGACGATCGGGCCAGAGCCGAGGAGCAGTATGGATTCGATGTCGTTTCGTCGCGGCACGGCGAGCTATTCCTTCAACCTTTCAGCTCGTGGTGTTACTCCCGGTGGCCACCCGTCCGGACATCACCGGGTGCTCCCGTGCCGCGCGGCGCTGCGGCAGCAGGATCACCGTCGATCTCCGACCCGGTCATGCCAGCCGTGAAAGATAGACCCCGATGCAGCCCGGGGTCCGGTGGCGTCACCTGCCGAGCGCAGCTTCGCGCGCCCGCACCGGTGCCAGCCAGTCGTAACGCGGTGGCACGGCGCCCCGGCCGTCCTCCAGGCCGGCGTTCCCGGGCGTGAGCAGCTCGAAACCGCTCACGACGGCGGCGCCTTCGCCCCCCTCTCCTTCATCTTCCGGCGCAGGAGCCGTGGTGAATTCCAGCGCGTAGTCGCGCGCCCGGCCGCCGGCGTCCCAAACGGCGAGCACGTAACGACCAGCGGGACCGACGGCAGACACCTGGCCGGATAGAAGTATTGGAGGCACCGAGTCAGGGGGCAGCGTGTGTTGCGCCACCATGAGATCGAAGTCTTCGGGAAGGAACGCCAAGAAGTTGCGGTCATCGGAGAGCACCACCTCCACGGTGCTCCGCTCGGTGAGCTCGAACACGTAGTGGTCGAATGCGTACGTATTCTCGTAACGGGTAACCTGCCCGACGAACGGGAGCGCGATTTCGGGAGCTTCCTGCGGGATGTCGTTTGGCTCGTAGGCATCCGGAGCCAGGGCGAAATGGGATTGTGCCGCCAGGCGTATGCCGTATGCCCGCGAATGGGCCTGCGCCGCTGACGCATTGACAATGTTTATGACCAGGAAATAGTGCCCGGCCGGCAGGTTGGCCGTGGAGAACACCGCCTCGTCCATGACCTCGTCCTCGAAATAGTCGAGGGACTCGAGCCAGGCGATTCCGCTCTGGAGAAAGATCGCGTCCGATTCCTCCGGCGGATCGATGCGGAACAGCCTTGCCCACAACCAGTGCGGCGCGTTGCGATCTCCGCGGTCCTCGAGATGCAGCGAAAACGGCGTATCGTCCTCGACCACGAAGTGGAAGAAGTTGACGTTCTCGACATGCGCCACGGCCTGCAGCGCGGGGTTGTAGTAGGGGAACGGGAGCGTGACGAATCCCAGGAACGGGTCGGGCGAGGCCGCCCAGTGGAAGATGTCCTCCTTGGCCCTGAGCGTGAACCGCCGACTCGTCTGGAACGTCGTGCCACCGGACCTGACCTCGACAGGGCCGGTTTCAGCGCCCACCGGGACCCACACCTCAATGGAGCTCGCGCTTGCCGAGCGGATCACTGCGGGAACGGGCGAGTTGGGGTTGGCACCGGT
>DATMSC010000048.1:0-2830 GCA_035565595.1 Longimicrobiales bacterium
TACCCTGTCGTAGGACAGTGGTATGTTGTCGGGCTGTACCGCAATGGTTGTGGGCAGCGCCCTCGGCTGCTCGGTTGGCAAGGTGTAGCTGTCCCGGTATGGGCGGCTCCTCCTGACCTGCATACGGACTCCGGATCGAATGGCTCTCTCCCCATGGACGTCTTTGCGCTGCGCGATTCGCTGATCGACGAGTATTCCAGCTTCGCCCGGTCGTTCACGACGATCCGGGCCCGGGACCTGAGGGAACCAGTAGCGGCGGCCTACGAGAGTGGGCGGTTCTGGCCGGACCCGCTGATCCAGATCAACCCGCCCGATATCCTACTGACCAACTTCATGATGCTCGAACGGCTGATGACCCGGCAGGACGAGCTCGACCGCGCGGATGTAATGGGCCCCGACTACCCGAGTGAGACTTTCCGGGTGCTCAAGAACAACGAGGTGCCTTGATTCCGCGAGTACCGCACCCAGCGGCTGGTGTTGGAGGCGAGGGTTAAGTTGTTCGGGAGCGAGGTGGTTACGACGTCGAGCGGCCGTAGTTCTACGTATCTGCAGGAGTGTGAGAGCCTGGCGGCCACGAGGTGGCTATGCCTCTGGCCAGGCTGGCCGTATTGATGGATCGTTTGCAAAGCAATATACATGGTGTATAGTTTTGCAAACGATCCGTCACACTTCAGGCCACATGGGGCGATCCTTATCTGATCAGATCGACGAGCTCCAGCAAGACGGGATCTACACCGTGACCCGTGGCGAACTCGAGGAGCTCACAGGATCGTCGCGGCAAAGTGTTAGCGCTGCCGTACAAAGATTGAAGCAGCGCGGTCGCTTGACAGAACCCCGGCGCGGGTTCCTCGTGATCGTGCCGCTCGAGTACCGGAGCGCAGGAACTCTCCCCGCCTCTTGGTTCATCGACGATCTTATGCGCTATCTGGACCAACCGTACTACGTGGGCCTCCTCACGGCGGCCGCCATCCACGGAGCCGCGCACGACGCGAATCGGCATCAGCGGGATCGATGGTCGCGTGTGGCTCCTTCCTTCGGGCCGAAGAGTCTTTCTCGCGCTAGAGCCAAAGGTTGCCGCACTCGAATTCGAAGCCGTGACTTGGACGCCAGTTCCCCTGCCACTCGGTGCCGCATGGGCCATACGTGCCGACAGCCCAGCCGATCTCTACGACACACTGCGCCGCGTTCGTGTCCTCCTCTTTCGGCTGCCGCCCCTTCCAGAAAAGACGTTCGAGCAGCGGCTCGAGGCGATCGATGCCACAGAGGCCGAAGCTGTGGTCCGCCAACGGGTGGGGCAGGATCTCTTCCGCGAGATGCTGATGGAATACTGGGGCGGCAATTGCGCCGTCACCGGGCTGCCAGCCCCGGAGCTCCTCCGTGCGAGCCATGCCATGCCGTGGAAGCACTCAACGGACAAGGAGTGTCTCGATGTCTACAACGGCTTCCTTCTCGCCGTGCACCTCGACGCCCTCTTCGACCGTGGGCTGATCACCTTCGACGGCGACGGGACGACGCTCCCGAGCCCGGAGCTGTCCACGGAAGTCCTCGCTCGGCATCCCGCCGCTCGAGCGAGTGACGGAGGGGCACAGGAAGTATCTCGCCTATCACCGGAAACGCGTGTGGCGGGGAGGCGCGCGGTAGCCTTCCTCCCCCGCCACAAAGACGGGAGCGGAATCCCGGACTCGTCCCACCTGGCGTCGTCTACCCCCCCAACTCCTCCCGCGCGATCCGGTTCAATTCCTTCCCATCGAAGCGCCCGCGCGTGCGAGGCATCACCGACTTCATGATCGCGCCGAGGTCGGTCGCGCCGGCGGCGATCGCCTCGCGGACCAGCCCCCGGACCTCGTCCTCGGAGAGCTGTTCGGGGAGGTAGCTCTGGAGGATCGCCGCCTCCGCCTCCTCCTTCGTCGCGAGCTCGTCGCGGCCGCCGGCACGCATCTGCTCCGCGGCCTCGCGGCGGCGTTTGACGGCGCCGGTGATGAGGGCGACGATGTCGTCGTCGGTCAGCTCGGCGCCCTTCTCGATCCGCCGGTTCTGCGACTCCGCGATCAGCATCCCCAGCGCGTCCATCCTCGTCCGGTCCCGCTCCTTACGGGCGGTGTTCAGATCGGCCCGGATCCGTCCGAGCAAGCTGCTTTCCGCCATGGTCTCTCCTCTCGCCAATGTTCGCCTTCAGAGTAGAGGAAACGCGCATTCCGCGCCAGACTCTCCCCTCGGGGGCGGGGTGGAAGGATGCGGTAGACGACGTCGTCTACCGCATGACGACGCGGTGGCTGGCCGTTCCGCGTGCCGGGCCACCGGTCGCGGTGGGCGGCCCGGTGCGCCGCCGTGGGCGGGGGTGGCGGACCGCCTATTGCCGGAAAGCTGGTGCTCGCGGGCCGGGTGGTGGGCGCCGCGGGGCGAGGCGAACGACGTCGTCTACGATGGCAGAGATCGAGGAGGGCGGAGATGAGGTTCACGACGAGTGATGGCACCGAGATCTATTACAAGGATTGGGGGAGCGGGCAGCCGGTGGTGTTCAGCCACGGTTGGCCTCTGAGCGCCGATGTCTGGGACGACCAGATGCTCTTCCTCGCCGGGCGAGGCTACCGGTGCATCGCGCACGACCGGCGCGGGCACGGGCGGTCGAGCCAGCCGTGGGAGGGGAACGACATGGACACCTACGCCGACGACCTCGGCGAGCTGATCGAGCACCTCGACCTGCGCGACGTCGTCCTGGTGGGGCATTCGACCGGCGGGGGCGAGGTGACGCGGTACATCGGGCGGCACGGGACGGGGCGGGTCGCGAAGGTGGTGCTGATCGGGGCGATCCCGCCGCTGATGCTGCAGA
>DATMSC010000049.1:0-2379 GCA_035565595.1 Longimicrobiales bacterium
CAAGGTGCTGCGCATCAGGTCAACTGTATCGACCCGGACCGTCGCCGCATATTCGATCGCCTCGAAAAGTTCCTGGAGGCGGCGGAAATCGCCGGCACCGGAGCTGGCGTGCGCGCGACCCAGCGTCACGTGTGGCGCGAATGCGCGGACTTCGCGGGCGAAGCCCAGCTCACCCAGCCCCCATTCCAGGTCGTGCTTGAGGCACCTGAGCTCGGGCGTGGCCTCGGCACCGAGCCAGATCACGCGCGGGCGACGGAGCGCCGGGAACGCACCGAAACCGCCAAGACCGAGGTCGAAGGCCGGAGTCTTGGATGCCGCCGCCTCGACCGCCCCAACGACGCTCCCGACACGGTCGTGTCGAACCTCACCGAGGAACTTCATGGTGATGTGGAGCGACTCCGCCGACACCCAGCGCACCGGAAAGCCGGCGTTGCGGAGCGTAGCCGCGACCGAATGGATGCGCTGCCGCTCGGCATCGGGCAGGTTCAATGCGACAAAGAGCCTCATCGCGCGCCGTATCCTATTGCCGCGCCCGTGTGCATCTGCCTCGCCCCGGCGAGGCTTGCCACCGCGTCGATGGCTGAATCCACATCTGCCTCCGTCGTTGCCCAACCGATCGACATTCGGACAGCTCCTGTCGATGCCGTGCCGATAAGCCTGTGGACCTCCGGCGCGCAGTGCAGGCCGGCGCGCGTGAGGACACCGAACTCGCGATCCAGCCGCCCGGCGAGCGTTGGCGGATCGACGATATTCGATACGAAGGTGACGATCGCACCGCCGTCCGGCGAGGCTGGCGACAGCACGCGCACGCCGGGGATATCGAGCAGCCCCTCCCGCAGCCGCTGCTTCAGCGCCGTGGCCCGGGCCCGCATCGAATCCAGCCCCTGGCGTTCGATGAACTCGACGCCGGCGAGGAGTCCGGCGATCCCGGGTCCGTTCAGCGTGCCGGCCTCGAGGTGGTCGGGGTACGCCGCGGGCATTTCCGGTGAGAGCGAATCACCACCCGTCCCGCCGGCCAGCAAGGGCGCGACGTCGATGCCGGGCCGAACCCAGAGACAGCCCACCCCCTGCGGCCCGAGCAGCCCCTTGTGCCCGCTGAACGCGAGCATGTCGAAGCCGTCGCGCTCCGCATCGATCGAGAGGTGTCCGACCGCCTGGGCGGCGTCGACCAGGACGAGGGCGCCTGCGTCGTGGGCGCGGCGGGTCAGCTCGCGCACGGGAAGCGCGGTCCCCAGCACATTCGAGACGGCGTTGATGACGAGGAGCCTGGCCCCGGCGAGCGCGCGGTCCAGCGCTGCTTCATCGAGCGATCCGTCGGTGTACCCGGGAACGAAGCGCACCTCGACCCCGCGTTCCCGCGCCAGCATGTGGACCGGCCGGAGCACCGAGTTGTGATCGAACGCGGTGACGACGACGGCGTCGCCTGCCCGGAGCACGCCCCACAGCGCGGTGTTCAGCGAATGCGTCGCATTGAACGTGAAGGCGAGACGGCCGGGGTCACCCGGGAGGTTGAGGAGCCGCGCGAGAGCCATCCGGCAACGCAGTGCGATTCTGCCAGAGTCCGCGGCGACGCGGTGCGCTCCTCTGCCCGGCGTTCCGCCGAGGCCGGTCAGGTACCGAGCCACGGCGTCCACAACCTCCTTCGGACGCACGGCAGATGTCGCGGCGTAGTCGAGATAGACGGTCTGGTGACTCACGGAGTGACCTCGTCGTTGGCCGGCGGATCGAGAGCGACGTACCTGAAGCCCAGCGCGCGGATCTCGGGGGCGAGGCGGGCCAGGTCGGCCGGGTCGGCGGCCGGAGCGCGAATCGCGGCGATCTCGCCGTATGCCCCGAGCGGCACCACGCGCGCGCCTGCAATGCCGTGGCGGCCGAGCAGCGCCTCGGCGCGGACCGCGCGTTCGTCGTTCGTCGTCACAATTCCCCCGTCGCTACCACGGCAAGTCCCTCGTTGAGCGCTCCGCGGCGGTATCCTTCTAGGTCGATCACGACCCGCTCGAATCCCAGCCCGCGCAGCTCGCGGGCGAGGTCGTCCGCGGAGGCGAAGCCGGCATTCAGCTCGGCGGGCGAGAACTCGATTCGCGCCACGCTACCGTGGTGCCGCACGCGAAATTCTACGAACCCGTGTGACCTGATGATCTCCTCAGCGAGCTCGATCTGACGGAGCCGCCCCGGTGTCACGCTGAGGCCGTAGACCACGCGGCTCGCCAGGCACGGGGCCGCCGGCCGGTCCCAGGTCGGCAGCCCCAGGGCGCGGGACAGCGCCCGGATCTCCGCCTTGGTGAGACCCGCCTCGGCGAGGGGCGAGCGCACACCGAACGCCTGGCCGGCCCGGGTACCGGGCCTGTAGTCGCTGGCGTCGTCGGCATTGGCGCCATC
>DATMSC010000050.1:0-1666 GCA_035565595.1 Longimicrobiales bacterium
ACTCCGCCGCGCGCGCGGCGCGGGCACGGGCGTTCACGGCCGGCGCCGACATCTTCTTCGCCAACGGCGAGTATCGCCCGGATACCGAGGCGGGTTTCGAGCTCCTCGCGCACGAAACCGCGCACGTGATCCAACAGACGGGGCGGAAAGCCTCGGAAGGCGCACTGCGCGTCGACTCGGTATACGGAACCGGTCGGATCCAGCGCGAAGGCGGCGACGGCGGCGGGAGCGATGCGACCGGAGCGGAACTCTGGCCACTGCTGCGCGCGACGCACGTGAACGGTCGTGATTCCGAGACCGAGTTCATCGACTTCGTGGACAGCGTCGGCACGTGGATCGGCGAGTCCGTCCCGTTCCTGCAGCCGACTGCCGCCGGCCGCCGCCTCGAGGCGCGGGTGCTCGCCGGCGATTTCGACGACTACCGGACCCGCTCCACCTCCCTGATCTACGATGTCCTGAAATTCATGGGGCTGTACGAAGGCCCGCTCGCCCTCCTCCAGCGCGACCGTGAGATCACCACGGCGGGCACGCTCGGCACGATGACGCTCGCGATCCTCGAGGACCAGGGTCTCGATGCCGTGGCACCATTGTTCGCCGCAAGCGGCCCATCACGCCACCGCACGTACTATCGGCGACTGCTCGACGCGTGGCGCGATGCGCTCCTCTCGACGACCGGCCGCGAAGCACCGACCAATGGGCTGAGTTGGACGATGCGGCAGCTCCGCCAGGAGGCCACGGACCTGAACAGCCGCGGGATGAACGACCTGCAGTTCCTGGGATTCCAGTGGCTGGAGGCGGCGGATGCGGAGCGGACCGCCCTGATCGAGCAGGCGTGGACCGATATTCGCGCCGACGCGGCAACCGTGCCGGACGATGCCGAACGGCAAATGCGCCACAACCAGGCCTGGCGCGTGGCGAGTGCCATCAGGTACTACGCTGACGATCGAGCCGCGGACTGGGCGGTACACGCCCAGGAGACAGGCAACACGCTCGCCGTGCCGGACTTCGGTACGGGTAGCGCCGGGCAGCCTCGGATGCCGGCCGCGTCACAGGTCGGGGCCGGCTTCATGGCCACCTATTGGAACGACGTGGCGAATCAGGCGGCCGCGGTCGTCGCGTTCTGGGAGCGCGCGTACCCCACGGTCGTGGATTTCCTGGACACCTACCAGCGCTACGACGCCCGCAGCATTCTGTCCGAAGCGTTCGCGCCACCGCCTCACCGGCAACACGCGCACATCCGCGCGCTCGGCGCGACGCTGGCCAATCACGCGGCCACCGTATTTGCTTCGGCGACACGTGCGCAGGCGCCCGACGACGTCCTTGCTCGGCGGGAGTCGCTCGGCGACCGGCTGCTCGCACCCGCAACGTACCAGGATAGACTCGACGCGCTACGGACCGATCTGGACGCGCTGCGAGGCCGCATCGAGAGCACGATTCGACAGATCTACAACGTCCCGGCCGCGCAGCGGGACATGGATGTCGTGGACGAGATCGGCTGGATCATCCCCCTGCTCGACGTCATCGAACAGAAGCTCGCCGGATTCGATCCGGACAGCGCGGACGTCGACGCGCGCCTGGAGCACCGGGTCCAACTCGCGACGTTCCTCTCGGCCGTCGCACACCATTTCCGATTCGAACGCTTGCGGCGGCAGTTGCTGCCCGTACT
>DATMSC010000051.1:0-2247 GCA_035565595.1 Longimicrobiales bacterium
GTCCGCAGATCCCGGGCATCGTCCACGCCACGGTTCGACGCGGCGTCGATTTCCACCACGTCGAGTGACGTCTTGCCGGCCCAAATCCGCTCACACGAATCGCACACGCCACAGGGCTCACCATCCGCCGTGCGATCCGGGCAGTTCAACGCCATGGCGAGAACTCTCGCCGCCGTGGTCTTGCCGACGCCCCTGGGACCGGCGAACAGGTAACCATGCGCGATCCGGCCGCGCGCGACGGCACCGCGCAACGTTGCAGACACGTGCTCCTGCAGCGCGATGTCCGCGAAGCGCCGGGGTCGGTAGCGGCGGGCGAGAGCCTGTCGCGCGGCGCTGGCGTCCTGGACCTGGTCCTGATCCGACATGGCCTCTGCGGGGGTGGAGTTTGCTGATCGCAAGCTACCCGACGCCAGCGATCCCGGCAACGGGTACACGATGGAGGTCGGAAGGTGGTCTTTCGAAGTCCGTGGATGCAGAACGCCCCAGGCTTACGTAGCGACGGTCACCGCGCTTAGCGCTGCTACCTGCACGGTCCTGACGCGTTTCACGGGCTCTCGCCCTACGGGCCTGGGGCTTCCAGTTGGAAACTGGATACCTGAATCTAACGTTTCCCCGCAATTCGCGTAACCCCTGGTTCCGTCCCCGCGCGTCCATGGGCGCGGATCTGCGCCGCACCCGTTCAATCGTCCGGCATATACACCAGGGGTCGGCTCTGGTGGCCCATGTCCGTGGTGAGGCGAAGGACGTAGACACCACGCGGTACCCGCCGTCCCAGGTCGTCGATGCCATCCCAATAGGTCAGAATGCACCCTGTCGCCACCGGGGAGTCGTCCCGCCCGTACAGCCCCGGATTCATGAACACATCATCTCCGCAGGCCGTGGACGCGGGGATGAGCCGGCGCACCAGCCGACCACGGAGATCGTAGATCGCGAGCCGCACGCGAGTCGGGCGGTCGAGATCGAACCAGATCCTGGTTCTGTGCTCCTCCCCGGGCCCCATGGGGAACGGATTGGGGAAATTCTGATAGAGGACGGTCGCGGGTGGCTGCGTGGCACTGGTCACGACGAATGGCGCCGCGCTCTCCACGGTGTCTGCGACGCCGCCGGGAGTCCGTGCGATGACGCGCCACCGATAGGCCCGGTTGTATTCGAGTTGCTGTACCACCGTAATGGTGGTGTCCCGAATACCCTCCATACTCTGCAATACAGATCCGTTCTCCGCTGACAGGATCTGGACCGTGTACGTGAGCGGCCCGACCGGCGGAGGTGCCTGGACCGCGCGCCACGTGAGGCGCGGACGCGTTGCCGTCGTGAACTGGTTGGACGCGCTGCTCAGCGCCGTGAGCTCTACCCACCTCGGCATGAACAGCGGTCCCAGCGCGGGTGTGGTGCGATGAATGCCGGAATCCGTCTCGGCAATCACGCGCCACCACAGCGTTGGCGTCGGCCGTAGTGGCTGGCGCAGCACCGCGGACGTCAACTCGCCAACGGTGTCGCTCACGATCACGTTGCGGAACTCTGCGTCCGTGGCCACTTCGAGGCGATATGTGACTGCGCCCACGACAGGATGGACGCGCGGCACGTCCCAGGTGAAGCCGGGCGCCAGGCTATGGAGCGTTCCCGACGGCTCGGCGCCCGACACGGGGGCCGGGCGGATCCCGTCGGGAAACGCCAGCGCGGCCGCCAGGTTGGGGACGCCGTGGCCGACTGCCGGGTTCGGCGACGAGGCGAAGGTGGCGCTGCCCGCAAGGGCGGCAAGGACCTCCTGCGGCGACAATCCCGGCCACGCCTGCGCCATCAGTGCCACCGCTCCGGTCACCAGCGCCGCCGCCCGGTCGGTGCCCGATCCTGCCTGGTACCCCGTTGGCTGGCTGAGGCTTGCGCCGGTCACTGACGCTCCTGGCGCAGCGAGGTCCGGTTTGATCCGCCCGTCGCCCGTAGGGCCGCGCGCTGAAAATGGCGCCACGAGTCCCGACGCCGCGGTAGCGCCAACTGCAATGACACCCATGGCATCGGCCGGCGCGTGGAGTGATCCCGCACCGGGTTGTGCCTCATCGCCGATGGGCGTAATCACGATCAGCCCTCGCATCGCGGCCTGCGCCGCCGCAACGCTGCTGACGGCTGTCTGACCGTTCAGCTCGGAGAACGCGTACGGACTCCGATCGCTGAACCGGCGGTAGGTCAGCGACGAGTGGACGATCCGGGCACCGAGCGAATCCGCCCACTGCAGCGCTGCAACCCAGCGGT
>DATMSC010000052.1:0-3389 GCA_035565595.1 Longimicrobiales bacterium
GGGGCGGGGGAGTGCGGCGAACTCGGCGGTGGCGTATTGCCTGGGGATCACGGCTGTCGACCCGGTGCGGCACGGGCTCCTCTTCGAGCGATTCCTCTCGGAGGTGCGGACGGACGGGCGGGCGGAGGCTCCCGACATCGACGTCGACTTCGAGATGCACCGCCGTGAGGAGGTGCTCGACTACATGTACCGCCGCTACCGGCGCCAGCACGCGGCGATCACGGGGGTGACGCAGGTATTCCACGCGCCCACGGCGGTGCAGGACGTTATGCGCGCCCTCGGCTACCCGGCAGAGCTGGCGCTGAGGCTCTCGAAGCGGCTCCGGCATCGCACCCCGTCGGATGGCGCGGAGCAGCTCGAGACGGGGCTGGCGAAGGAGCAGGGGCTGGATCTCGACGACGCCCGCGGCCGTGCACTCCTCGCCGCGCTCCGGCAACTCGACGGCGTGCCGCGGCTCCGCTCCACGCACCCGGGCGGTTTCGTGCTCTCCTCGGAGCCGCTCGGCGCGTACCTCCCCATCGAGCACACGACCATGGGGCGCACGATCCTCCAGTTCGACAAGGACGACCTGGACGCGGCGGGCGTGCCCAAGTTCGACTTCCTCGGACTGGGCGGCCTCACCGCCATCCACCTGGCGTTCGACGCCATCGAGCAGCGCACGGGGGAGCGACTCGAGCTCTACCGCCTCCCGGTGGACGACCCCGAGACCTTCGCCATGATCGCCGCCGGCGACACGGTCGGCACTTTCCAGATCGAGAGCCGCGCGCAGATCCAGTCGATCCTGCAGACGCGGCCGGAGCGGCTGTACGACCTGGTCGTCCAGGTCGCGCTGATCCGGCCGGGCCCGATCCAGGCGCGTTTCGTCCGCCCGTACACCATGCGCCGGCGCGGCCTCGAGCCGGTCCGCTACGCGCACCCGCTCCTCGAGCCGATCCTGCGCCGGACCTACGGGATCCCGATCTTCCAGGAGCAGGCGATGGCGATCTCCATGGTGCTCGGCGGGTTCAGCGCATCCGAAGCCGACGGGCTGCGTCGCACCATGGGGCACCAGCACAAGCTGCCACGACTGAAGGCAGCCCTCGAGCACCTGAAGGAGCGGTGCATCGAGCGCGGGATCGACGAGGCGGTCGCCGCCGATATCGTCGAGGACCTGCACTCCTTCGCGAACTACGGATTCCCCGAGTCGCACGCCTGGAGCTTCGCGCTGATCGCGTACGCCACCGCGTACCTGAAGGCCCACTACCCGACCGAGTTCTTCCTTGGCCTGCTGAACGCCTGGCCGATGGGCTTCTATCCGCCCTCTACCCTCGTCCACGTCGCCCGCCGCAGCGGGGTCACGGTGCTGGGACCGTGCGTGCGGGATGGGGAGTGGGATTGCACGATCGAACGGCATGGGGCTGGACGGCATAGGGCTGGGGCCAGGGCTAATGGGGCGGAGCAGGGTTCGTCGGCTGCGTCCTCCTTCGCGGACGAGGCCGGGTTCGGGGGGCGCTCGGCGGCGTCCCGGGTGCAGTGACGTCACTCCCCCTCGAAGGCGGCCCAGCCTCGGAGCCTGATTTCCGAGACGATCGCTCCCCCACGAGCATTAGCCCTGGCCCCAGCCCTATGCCGTCCAATGACTTCACTCCCGCTCTTCGGATCGGTCTGAAGCACATCCGCGGCCTGGGCGACCGGGCCCGGGACGCGCTCCGGGCGGCGAGGGAGGAAGGGCCGTTCACCTCGGTGGACGACGTGGTCCGGCGGGCCAGGCTCACCCGCGCCGAGGCGCTGCACCTCGCCCGGGCCGGCGCGTTCGAGGCGTTCGAGCCGGGGCGGCGGCGGGCGGCGTGGGAGGCGTTGCGCGCGGCCGGCGACCTGCTCCCCCTCGCGCCCGCACACCACCTCCCCTTCGATCCCCGCGAGCTGGAGGAGGACGAGCTGGTGTTCCTGGACTATCTCGCCACCGGGATCAGCACGCACGGCCACCCCATGGAGCACGTGCGGGAGCGGCTCCGTGACGCCGGCGTCATCGAAAGCCGCGCCCTCGATGACGTGGAGGACGGCGGGATCGTGGTGATCGCCGGGCTCATCGTCGCCCGACAGCACCCGCAGACCGCGAACGGCACCGTCTTCGTCCTCCTCGAAGACGAATACGGCTTCATGAACGTGATCGTCTCGCCGCAGATCTTCGACCGGAACCGCGAGGTCGTCAGCTTCTCCCAGTTCCTCCTGGTCGAAGGCCGTCTCGAGCGCGACGACCGCGTGGTCAACATCATCGGCCGCCGCTTCCGCCGCCTCGCCGCGAGGGAGCTGGTGCACAGATCGCGGGATTTCCGTTGAACGGCATAGGGCTGGGGCTGGGGCTAGGGCCAGGGCTAATTTCGTAGAGGAACGATTGTCCCGAAAATGACACACCGAGGTTGGGCTATATTTTGGGGAGGGCAGGACCATCTCGCCGGTTCGACACCGGGCCGCGGATCCCTGCATTGCCATTGAACGAGGAAGAACGCGACGAACCCTCCTCCGCCGCATTAGCCCTAGCCCTAGCCCCAGCCCTATGCCGTTCCGTACCAACCGGGGAGCGACAATGGAAAAGGCAGGTATCCGCGGCCGTGGTGCCGCAGAGAATCCGCCGAACAGGTTCGAGCAACTGGAGTACCAGCCCGATCCGGACTCCCTGGACCCGGACGAACCCGGGCCGCGGACCGTCTTCCTGCGGGACCCTTCCCGGACGATCATCGCCCGGAACAACAGCCCCGACATCCCGTTCGACGCCAGCGTCAATCCGTACCGCGGCTGCGAGCACGGCTGCATCTACTGCTACGCCCGTCCGACTCACGAGTACCTGGGGTTTTCGGCCGGGCTCGACTTCGAGTCGAAGATCCTGGTCAAGGAGGACGCGCCGGAGCTCCTCCGGCGCGAGCTGGCGAGCCCACGGTGGGAGCCGCAGGTCATCGCCATGTGCGGCGTGACCGATCCGTACCAGCCGGTGGAGCGGCGGCTCGGGCTGACGCGCGGCTGTCTGAAAGTGCTTTCCGAGTTCCGAAACCCCGTCGCCGTAGTGACGAAGAACCACCTCGTAACGAGGGACGTGGACCTGCTGGGTGATCTCGCCGAATACGACGCCGCTGTCGTTCACGTCTCGGTGACGACGCTGGACCCGGAGCTGCAGCGGGTCATGGAGCCGCGGACCAGCACACCGGCGCGCCGGCTCGCCGCGATCGAGACGCTTGCGAAGGCGGGGATACCCGTTGGCGTAATGGTAGCGCCCGTCATACCCGGGCTCACGGATCACGAGATGCCGAAGATCCTGGCGGCGGCGGCAGACGCCGGGGCGCGACAGGCCGGTTTCGTGACGTTACGCCTCCCTCACGGCGTCGCCGATCTCTTCGATGCGTGGCTGGAGCTAC
>DATMSC010000053.1:0-1953 GCA_035565595.1 Longimicrobiales bacterium
CGACGAGTACCTCGCACAGCCGGCGCCCGACCCCGCCGCGTTCGGCTTCCCGACCGACGACGACGGCACGCGCGACGATCCGCTGCTGTCCGACCGATCGTGGGCGGTGACGCTCTACCGACCCGACTTCGAGGCGCTGAAAGCCGGACCGACGCGGATCGTGGTCGCGGTCGGGGAGGAGTCGATGAACGTGTACACCGGTCGGACCGCGATCGCGCTGGCCGAGCATCTGGGTCAGCAGGCGACCGTCTTCCCCAGCCATCACGGCGGGTTCATGGGAGGGGAGTTCGGCTACGCCGGGCAACCCGAGGCATTCGCCGCGAAGCTCCACGAGGTGCTCGACGCGGGATGACCCCGGTCGCGTAGGAGACGCCGCAACCGCACCGCGGGCCGGGTAATCTGCCACGGTGCTGCATCCTCCGATCGAGCCATTCGCGTCCGGTGTCCTTCGTCGCCCCGACGGGGCGGAGTTGTACTGGGAGACGTCCGGCAACCCACAAGGGCGACCGGCGCTCTACCTGCACGGCGGCCCGGGGTCGGGGTTGGGGCCCGGCGGATACCGCCGTCGCTTCGACCCGGAGAAGTACTTCATCGTCGGCTTCGACCAGCGCGGCTGCGGGCGGAGCACCCCGTGGGCGATGGACGACCTCGAGCACCTTGACGCGAACAACACGCAGACCCAGCTCGCCGACATCGAAGCGCTCCGCGCCCACTTCGGCATCGAGCGCTGGCTTGTGCACGGAGTGTCGTGGGGCTCGGCACTCGCCCTGGCATACGCGCTCGATCATCCCGACCGCGTGACCGAGATCGTCCTCACCGCGGTGACCACCGGGAGCAGGCCGGAGATCTACTGGATCACCGAAGGGGTCGGCGCGGTGTTCCCGGAGGCGTGGAGCGAGTTCGCCGCGGATGTCCCCCGCGGTACGCGCGTCGTAGACCACTACGCGGCGCTCATGCGCGACCCGGATCCCGCGGTGCGGACAGCCGCCGCCGACCGGTGGGACGCGTGGGAGTCGACGCACATCTCACTGGACCCCGCGTGGGAGCCAGGCCCGCTGAACGAAGACCTGCGAGTCCGGCAGAACGTGGCGACCCTCGTCACCCACTACTGGTCCAACGACTGCTTCCTCACCGGCGATCGCGTGGTCCTCGACCGCGCGGGTGAGCTCAGCGGCATCCCGGGCGTCCTCATCCACGGGCGCTACGACGTCAGCGGTCCCGCGATCACGCCGTGGCGTCTGCACCAGGCCTGGCAGGGAAGCCGATACCTCATCGTCGAGACGGAGGGCCACGGCGGCCCGATCGAGATGGGCATGACGGCCGAGGCGATCGACGGGTTCGCACAGCGCGGCGCGTGATCACCGCCGTGTCCCGGGAGAGAGCGAGCGGACGATTCGATCGATGACCCGGATGCCTCGCCGAATCCGCTCCTCGTCGACGTTGCCGAACCCGATCACGAGTGCCGGCGGCAGCGGGTCGACGTGGGCGGCGGCATCCGGTTCACCGAATCGGTATCGGCCCAGCGGGTTCACGCGCACTCCTCTCGCGGCGGCCGCCTCGGCAACCGCCGCCTCGGACGCGTCGTCCGGCAGCCGCAGCAGCGCGTGGCATCCGGCCGCCAGCCCCTCGAGGCGGCCAGGGCCGAACGTGCACTCGACCTCCGCCGCCAGCACGTCGCGCCGCGCGCGGTAGGTGTCGCGCATGCGGCGCAGGTGACGGTCGTAACGGCCGGTCTCCATGAGCAGCGCGAGTGCCTCCTGATCGAGCGCGGGGGCGCCGCGCGTGCTGAGCCGCTTCTCCTCGACGATGCCCGGCACGAATCTCCGAGGTGCGAGCACCCAGCCGAGCCGGATCGCCGGTGCGAGCGTCTTGCTCACCGACCCCAGTGCGATCACGCGATCGGGATCGAGGCCCTGCAGCGAGCCCACCGGCTGGCGGTCGTAGCGGAACTCG
>DATMSC010000054.1:0-1575 GCA_035565595.1 Longimicrobiales bacterium
CATATGCACAAATTTGTGCACGACTCCTGCGGTGCGGCGGGTCGGTACGGTGTCCATTGGCGCCGCAGGTGGCTGACTCGCCGGTTCGGCGCCGGTGTCTCAGGCAACGAGAGGCAGGCATGTACTCGCGATTCGCGGTCCCTTCCCTTCTCGCAGTATGCACGATCATCGTGAGCGGACTGGTCGTGGCTTCGGCCCGTGCGCTCCCGGATGGAGCGGCGCTCCTTGCCAATCGGGAGTCACTCGGGCGCCTGCTCTTCTGGGACCCGATCCTGTCCGGGGAGATGGACACTGCATGTGCGACCTGCCACCATCCCGATTTCGCTTACTCTGACGGCCGGTCGCTGCCGATCGGCGTCGGTGGCGCCGGACTCGGCCCGGATCGGGTCGACGCATCGGGTGGCCGGATCCCCGTCGTCAACCGGAACGCGCCGACGATCCTGAATGTCGCTTTCAACGGCTTGCAGTCACGGAGGGGACGTCGCGCGACCGGGGCGAATCTCGCGGCAGTGGATCAGGCCCGCGCGCCGATGTTCTGGGACAGTCGTGTACGGAGCCTGGAGGCGCAGGCGCTCGAGCCGATTCGCGCCCGCGAGGAAATGCGTGGTGACGCGTACGCGGCGGAGGTCGCGGTGGACAGCGTGGTCGCCCGCCTGCGGGCGATTCCGGAGTACGTTGCCCTTTTCGAAGCTGCATTCCCCGGCGAGGGACCGATCACGTCGGCGCAACTGGCGGGTGCACTGGCCGCCTTCCAGCGCACCCTCGTCGCGCTGAACAGCCCATTCGACCGCTTCCAGGCCGGTGACCGGGAGGCGCTCACCCCGCAACAGCGCCGGGGACTGGACACTTTCAACCGCGTTGGGTGCGACGAGTGCCACAGCGGCCCTCTCTTCACCGATTTCGAGCTCCACACCCTCGGCGTCGCGGACAACGCGGCACTCGCGGCCCCGGACATGGGCGCGGACGGCCGCTTTCGTTTCCGCACGCCCTCACTCCGGAATGTGGCGCTGACGGCGCCGTACATGCACAGCGGCGTCTTTGCGACGCTCGAGGAAGTCCTCGAGTTCTACGACAACGGCCGTTCCGAGAACCCGCTGGTGGCCACGGGCGGCGGACAGCGGCGCGGTAGGGGCAGCTCCGCCGGCACCGTTGCCCAGGTCGACGGCGACTTCCGTCGGATAGACAATCTCAGCAACCGCGAGATCGCGGATATCATCGCCTTCCTCGAATCATTGACGGATGACACCTTCGACCGGACCGTCCCGGCCAGCGTGCCGAGTGGTCTCCCGCCGGGCGGAAACATCGGCGTGAACGCCGTGGCTGGTGCTGCGGCGGCGGATTAAGAGCCGCCGCCGGCTCACCCCCCTCTGAACACGAAATAAACGGCTCCGACCAAACAAAGACCCGCCCACAGAAAGTTGAGCGAAACCGGCTGCTTCATGTAGAAGATCGCGAAGGGGATGAACACCGCGAGCGTTATGACTTCCTGCAGGATTTTGAGCTGCGGGAGCGCAAATGCCGTGAATCCGATCCGGTTGGCCGGTACCTGGAGGAGGTACTCGAACAGCGCGATCG
>DATMSC010000055.1:0-5357 GCA_035565595.1 Longimicrobiales bacterium
AGTATGCCGATGCGTACCGGGAACTGTTCGGCATCGCCGCGGCGATCTGCGCCCCGTCGCGGCCGATGCTCGATCGTCTGCGCAGCCTGGGGGCGCCGCTCGATCGCCTTGCATGGACACCTTGCGGTGTAGACTGCACCCGTTTCAAGCCTGCCCGCGCGGAGGCCAACGATCCGATATTCGTCGCAGTGGGTCGATTCGTCCCGAAGAAAGCGCCCCATATCACGCTCCGCGCGTTCGCCGCGATTCACCGGCAGTATCCAGCAGCGCGGATGATCATGGTCGGCGATGGACCGCTACTCGGGCCGTGCAGGGATCTCGCGCGGGCACTGGGGGTGGACGGAGCCGTAGAGTTCCTCGGTAGTGTGAAACACCAGAGGGTTCCGGAGTTGATGCTGACTGCGAGGACGTTCGTGCAACACTCGGTAGTGGCGCCCGATGGCGACCGTGAGGGAACGCCAGTATCTATCGCAGAAGCAGGTGCCTCGGCGCTCCCCGTCGTGGCGACCCGGCACGAGGGCATTCCCGACATCGTTTTGGACGGAGTAACCGGGTTCCTCGTCGACGAAGGAGACGTCGATGGCATGGCTGACCGAATGTTGCAACTCGCTGTCAATCCTCAATGCGCCGGTTGGCTGGGACGTGCAGCTCGGGTGAGAGTAGAACGCGAATTTTCCCTCGAAAGGTGTATTGATCGCCTCTGGTCGGTCATTGCGACCTCCATCCCCGGAACCCACCTGACGAATTGACGTTCATCAGCTCAACCCGTTTCTACTGACATCCGGTGTGCGGCAGGCCACATATGCGCGGACGCGATCCCGTCGTGAGCGTGATCATTCCGGCACGCAACGCGGCAAGTACAATTGGATATCAGCTCAAGGCGCTCGCGAGCCAGCACGCAGCGCCGCCATTCGAGGTTATCGTTGCCGACAACGGCTCAAGCGACGGAACGGCTCAGGTCGTGGAGTCGTTCGCCAACCAGCTGGACCTGAAGCTAGTCGACGCTTCGAAACGTCAGGGCTCGGCGTACGCGAGGAACCAAGCCGTGGAACGTGCCGCAACGCCCCACCTCCTCTTCTGCGACGCTGACGACCGGGTTAGCTCGCATTGGGTGGCCGCATTGCATGTTGCACTCTCCAATCATGAACTGGCCACCGGTCCGGTCATCATGACTGGCACCTCGGCTCTCAATACTGGATCGGACTTGAGTGCGCCTCCGGACAGCAGGCCGCGATACCGATTCCTCGGTCTCGTGCCGTTTGCTGCAGCGAACAATCTGGGACTCACCGCAGAATTGTTCTACAGATTGGGTGGGTTCGATTGCGAGATGCGCTACTGCCAGGACGCGGACCTGACGCTCCGCGCACAGGTCCTCGGGGCGGAGCTCGGCTGGGTCCCCGAAGCTGTTGTGTTTCGGCGTGCGCGGCCGACCAATGCCGCAGCCGCATTACAGCACTTCAGGTGGGGAGTTTACGAGGCGTACGTATATAAGAAGCTCAGACGTTCCGGTCTGTTCGAAGGCATGAAGCGGCCGGTGATACGGCCGTACCTGGGCCTGGCGGCGAGGGCGTACTGCCTCGTGACGCACCGCCAACGCTGGTGGATCAATTCGTCCGCCCGTCGCGCAGGGCGGATCGTCGGCTCAATCCGTGCCCGCGTGTTTTGCCCGTGAAGCCAAAACACCGGGACTTGGTTGAAGTGACCCAGTTTTCTGCACCAGTGTTGTGGTAGTGTCGAACCGACAGCGCTCTCGTCTTCCTCTCGCCGGGGACGGTCGAGGGCCGCCGGTGTCCGGTAACCCAGCGAGCAGTGCGGACGCTCGTTGTTGTACTCCAGCCGGTAGCTCACCACATCGGGAAGATCGGCGCACAGCTCGCCAGCCAAGAGCTCGCCCGGCAGCGCCGACCGGTCCGATATCGTCCGAGCGGGTGAGGACTGCATCGCGGCACTGGGCGAGAGCGCGACGTGGAGCGGGATTGTGCCGATGGCAGCCGCGCAGGCGATCTGGCGCTTTGTCCAGCGGCGTGTCGCCCAAGCCAATACCAGAGATCGGCGTGTGGTCGCGGAGCCGGGTCGTCTGTCCATCGCGCGTCGGCGCAGGCTGACCGCATCCAGGGCCCGAACCAGCGACGGGGCAGCGTGGGCGAAGCGCTGTGTCCAGCACTTCTTCGCGTGCGCCGATTGGCTTCGGGCTCGCGACTACATTCCTGCCGACGCTGGCCACCGGCCGGCCGACTGGCAGCGCGAGTTCGCGATCGATTGGCGGCGGCTCACCGGGCGCGATCTGGACGTTGCGGCAGAGGAGGAGGGCGTGCGCCACACGCCAGACGAGGCGCAGCGCCTCCTGGCGGCACTCGACCACCCGGACGTGGATCCCCGCATCCGGCTCCTCATACTGGCCGGCGGCGACGCGCTCCGCGGCGGACAGGTTGTCCGGTGCATGCGTTCCGATCTCGATCTAGCCTCTGTCGGTGAGTTTGGCCTCGGCCGTTTGCGGATTCGTGGACGCGGGAAAAAGCGGGGATCCGTCATCGACGTGGATCCCGTGCTGCGCGCGCAGCTCGACTACGAGATGCGCGCCGGATACCTCCGCGAATGCGAGGCTGCCTACCGGCGCGGAGAGATCGATCACTACGCCCTTTTCGCACAGGGCAGACTGGTAAAGGGCGCGGTTCCCGTGCGACCGGACGGACGATACCTGAAATGGGCATCCGACCGGGGGCTGCTGGAGTGGTTTCACACGCTCGAGGAGATCGCCGGTGTGGAGCACGTCCCCGGCCGGGGTTGGTATGGTCTCCGCCGGCTCTGGACCGACCTGGCCGCGACGCACCTCGAGAGCCAGCGGGCGATGGAAATCCTCGCGTCCCACGCGCGCGGCAGCCGCATAGCCGAAACGGTCTACCGGTCGAAGGAAGATGAGGTCGCGGTCCGGGAGGCGAGCCGTGGCTGCGCCGCCATCCGGGAGGCCCTGGCTTCGGGGAAGGTCAGCGTGGAAACGGCGCTCCGCTCGGCCGTCGCCCGGGCCATGTCCACGGCCGAGCCGGAGACGCTCCGCCGCGTGCTGGCGCTGCTCGGCGAGGCGGATCCGACCCGCCCGGAGACCGTTCGCGCGAGCGTCGCCGGCGCGGAACGGCCGCCAGAACTTAGTCAAAAACTTAGCGACGCCCCCCAAACGGCCGGCGAGGCGTCGCTAAGTCGAGTCCGCAAGTCGTTGTCGCGCGGTAGTTTGTAGAATCGGGACGGCCGGATTTGAACCGGCGACCCCCTGAACCCCATTTCTGTGCGGGTTCTCTCCGACTCCGACTAGAGTTCGGGATCTCCTGAAGTTACGCCAACCGACCCCGGTATGGTGGGCGGGTGTTTTCGGCTTCATCCGGGCCGAAACTATACCAGAAACCATACCGGGGGAGGTGACGTGGCGCAGCGTCGCTGGATCCGATTGGACGTCGGGTGGTCCAACTCCGACTGGCTCGTAGCGCTCAACCCGGGCGGCCGGCTCGCCTGGATCGAGCTGCTCGGTTATGTGAAAGTTTTCGGCTCCGCCGGTCGCGCGAAGGCGATGGGAGTCGCAGCCGCCGCGAAGCGCTGGGACATTCCGGCCGAGGACGTCCAGGCCATGCTCGATGCAGCGATCGAGGATGAGGCGCTCCAGATCGACGGCGACGTGTGGGTCGTCGTCAATTGGAATCGCTATCAGGATGTCGACGCCACCGCCGCAGAGCGAAATCGGCGCTATCGCCAATCCCGAGCGAGGCTTAGCCCGTTACGGCGTAACGCCCGTAACGAGACGTCCCCGGCCCGTATCGAGGCGTCACGAGGGCGTAACGACTGTCGCGTGACATCGACATCGACATCGACAGTGACAGAGACAGATGGTAGTTCCCACCATCCAGATGTAATTAAAACTCCATCGTATCGAATCGATGGGGAGCCGGCTGTGGAAAAACCGCCGAGTCCTGAGAACACCTCGCCGCCCGGGCAAGCGTCCGCCGATCTCGATGAGGTCGCTATCGCGACTCGATTGGAGAGGTGGCAACCCGACGCCGCCTGCCGCCGTCTCGCCGCTCGGCTCGGCAAGGACATCGAGTTCGAGCGCGCCGAGTTTCTCAAGGCCAACGCCCGCAACGGAACCCGCCTGCGCAACCCGAACGCAGCCTTCCGCCGCTGGCTTGAGAAACCGGAGCCAACAGTCTGGACGCCTCCGCCGGGATCGGAGGCCGCAGCGGCCCAGCAGCGTGAAGCCCTGGGCCCGCCCCGTCGGCGGTCCGGCTCTGACCTCGAGCGGATACGCGGGTCTTCCGACAACACGGGGTCGAGCGACGAGGAAGCGAGAATCCGCGAGTGGGAGCAGGACCGCCCGGAGGAGGCGGAGCGGCTCCGCGCGCTGGTCGCGGAGGAGGTCAGCTCCGAGCCAGCCTGGAGGGGGACACCCGAGGGCGTCCTTGCTCGGGTCGCTCGGGCGAGGTACCGGACGAAGGTCCTGGAGAGACTGCAGGAGGCAGCGAGACCATGAGCAGCGCAGCGCTGGATCTGTTCGCCGGACAGGACCTGACATCCGGGGAAGTCGCGCCAGGTCAGGGGTGGGACGTCGCCTTCACCGTCTACGGCACGCCGGCGCCTGCCGGGAGCAAGAAGGCCGTGCCCCTGAAGTCCGGGCGCTGGGCCGTAGTCGACGATTCCAAGCGGTCTCGGCCCTGGAAGGAGCAGGTCGCTCAGCGCGCCGGGGAGATCATGACCGGACGGGAGCTCTTCCGCGGGCCGATCGAGATCGTGTTCCGGTTCTTCGTCCGTCGACCGAAGAGCCACTTCGGCGCCCGGGGCCTCCGGCCCTCTGCACCTCGGCACCCGACCATTCGGCCAGACGTTCTCAAACTGGCACGCGGCGTCGAAGACGCACTCTCGGGGATCGTCTATGCGGATGATTCCCAGATCGTGCGGGAGCAGCTGGTGAAAGAATACGGCGCGCCGGAGCGCGTCGAGGTATTCGTCCGAGCCCTGCCGTAGGCGCAACGTATTCAATTGCGGCGGGGCATTCTATTGACGGCGGGCCACGAGGTTTCCTATGCTTGCGCTAGAAAACGGGCGAGACGAACGGCTCCGTTCGGCCGGGAGCCCGTGGAGCACAGGCAATTCCCACCACCCCACGGAATGGGAGCGGCGAAATGGAGAATTGCAATGGGGCGACGAGCACGAAGAACAACGAGATCGTGAATCCGCTGCGAGCCTTGGGCGCCATGTGGCCGGCCGCCATGTCGGCGGAGCTCGACGCGCGGATGGTCGGGGGATGACGGCGGCTGTGGCAGCGGCGGTGCTGGCGCTCGTGCTCGTGGTGGTGGCCGCGGCCGTCGGGCTCCGGG
>DATMSC010000056.1:0-3250 GCA_035565595.1 Longimicrobiales bacterium
CGGCTCCGCAACGGCGGTGCGGATCCCCGGCGCCGCCAGGAGGACGGGCCGTCCACGGACCCACGCAGTCGAGCACGGAGCATGAGATGCGAAGGACGTTAGGAACACTGGCCCTCTTCATGGTGCTGGCCGCCGCGGGCGTGTACGCGCTGCGGGGCGACGACCGCGCGGCGGCGGCGCCGGGGATCCGCACCGCCGTTGCGGAGCCGGGCGCCGTGCGCGTGGTGCTCCGGGAAACCGGCGTGATCCAGCCGTATCGGCAGGTCGTGGTCACGAGCGTCGTGAGCGGCCGGCTGGCGCGGCTCCACGCCCGCGAGGGTGCCGCGGTCGAGGCCGGCCAGGTCGTGGCGATCGTGGAGCCAGATCTCAACCATGCACAGGTCGTCTCGCAGGTACGGAGCGCATACGAAGCGGCGATGCTCCGCGCCGAGGTCGCGGAGCGCGAATTCGTTCGAGGGGAGTCGCTCCACGCCGCGGAGTTGATCACGGACCAGGAATTCGCCAGCCTCTCCGCGGATCTCGCGGCGGCGCGAATTCAGAGGGAGACGGCGGAAGTCCAGCTCCGGCTCATGGAGGAGAGCGGTATCCTGGCAGGTGCGGACGCGGGGATCCTCAATGTGGTGAGCCCCGCGTCGGGCGTGGTGATCGCCCGCGGTGTGGAGGAGGGGGAGGCGGTTCAGGCCGGGACGGGTGTGTTCGGCGGCGGCACGCCGATCATCACCGTGGCATCGCTGGACCGGCTCAAGATAGAATCCGAAATCAACGAGATCGATATCGGCCGCGTGGAGGTCGGGCGGCCGGTACGGATCACGCTGGACGCGTACCCGGGCGTCGAGTTCTCGGGCATGATCGCGCACGTTTCGCCCGCGGCGAGGGACCGAGCCGGCGTGCGCGTGTTCGACGTCGAGATCGAGGTCGACGGCGCGGACCCCCGGCTGCGCCCGGGCATCACCGCGAACGTCGACATCGCGGGGATGGAGCGAGACGGCGTCCTTACGGTGCCGATCGAGTCCGTGTTCCGCGTTGACGGCCGCGACGTCGTGTACTTGATGGACGGCGGCCGGCCGGAGCCGCGAAAAGTGGAAGTCGGTCTCGTCGACACCCGGCGAGTCGAGATCCTGGCGGGCCTGGAAGCCGGCGACGTTGTCGCGGCCGAGGATCCGGTCATCGCGGCCGAGCGCGCCGATCAGCCGTGACGCAGCGGGTCATCCGGATGCGTGGCATCCGCAAAGACTACCGGCTCGGGCGGGTGAGCGTACCGGCGCTCCGTGGCGTGGATCTCGACGTGGACCACGGCGAATTCGTCGCGATCGTGGGGCCGTCCGGCTCCGGCAAGTCCACGCTCATGCACATCCTGGGATGTCTGGATTCGCCGACGGCGGGTGAGTACCTGCTGGACGGCGTGTCAGTGGCGGGACTGGGCGGCCGCGACCGCGCGCGGCTTCGCAACCGCAAGATCGGCTTCGTCTTCCAGCGATTCAACCTGCTGCCGCGCGTGGATCTGGTGGAGAACGCCGCGCTGCCTCTCCGCTACGCTGGCGGGATCGGCCGGGCGGAGCGACGGCGTCGCGCAGCGGAAGCGCTCGAGCGGCTGGGTCTCGGCGATCGCCTCGACCACAAGCCGGAAGAGCTCTCCGGCGGGCAGCAGCAGCGCGTCGCCATCGCCCGCGCGCTCATCAACGACCCGTCGATCCTGCTCGCCGACGAACCGACCGGCAACCTCGACCAGCGCACGTCCGCGCAGATCCTGGAGCTGTTCGGCGCGCTGCACGCCGAGGGTCGCACCGTGATCCTGGTGACGCACGACCCGAACGTCGCGGCGACGGCTGCGCGGACCATCGAGGTCGTGGACGGGCTGATCCGCGCGGACTCCGGTTCCCCGGCCGTCGTATGAACCTGCTCGACGCGCTCCGCGCCGGGTTGGACGACGCCCGCACCAATCTCGGCCGCACGCTGCTCACCCTCGTCGGACTCACGCTCGGGACCGCATCGATCGTGGCGGTGCTCGCGCTGTTCGGCGGCGCGCAGTCGCTCAGCCAGGACGTGCTTTCCGAGATAGGTGGCGCGGGCACGCTGATCGTGCGCAACGGCGAAGTGGAAGGCGGAGTGCAGACGGCCCGCGCGCGGGCATCCCCCGGGCTCACGCTCGCCGATGCGCGCGAGCTCGCGGCGCTGCCGGGCGTGCGCCACGCCAGCCCCACCACCACGGCACAGGTGAGGATCGAGAGCGCACGTCACGCGTTCAACGGCACCATCGAGGCGGTCTCCCCGACGTATCTCGGCCTGAACGACATCGAACTGGCGCGCGGCCGCTGGATCACCGAGCTGGACTTGGACACGCGGGCGCGCGTCGTCGTGCTCGGATCCGCGTACGCCGATTCCTTGTTCGGCTCGGCGGACGCGGCGCTCGGCGGCGAGGTCCGCGTTGGCGGGGAGCGATACACTGTCGTCGGCGTGCTCGCGCGCGAAGAGCTCGTCGTCGCGGCGTGGGAAGGCAACGCGCTCGAGTGGCGCAACCGGCGCGCGTTCGTGCCCGTCACCACGCACCAGGGCCGGACCACCGGGGTCGACGCCGTGGCCACCATCACGGTTGCCATAGATGATCCGCGGGACCGCGCCCTCCTCGAGGAACGCGTCGCGGCCACGCTACTGGCCAGTCACGGCGTCCGGGATTTCACCATCGGCGGCCGCTACGACGCCGCCGAACAGGGCATGCAGTACTACTTCGTCTTCAACGTGATCTTTCTCATGGTCGGCGTGATCGCGCTGCTCGCGGGCGGCGTCGTGATCACCAACGTCCTCCTCGCCTCCGTCGTGGAGAAGACTCGCGAAATCGGTACGCGCATGGCCGTCGGCGCCGCCGCCGGCGACGTGTTCGCCCATTACCTTGTCCAGGCGGTCCTCATCACCGGGATCGGTGGCGCGGGCGGCGTGCTCCTGGCGCTGACGCTGACTTCCACCATGCGCGCGCTCATGCAGTTCCCCGCCCAGGTCACCCCGCTCATCGCGCTCGCCGGCCTCGGTACGGCTACGGCGGTTGGCCTCGCGGCCGGCGTGTATCCTGCCTATCGCGCGGCACGGCTGGATCCGGTCGAGGCGTTGCGATACGAATGATGCACGGAAGAGGGCTAGGGCTAGGGCTAGGGCTAATGGGGGATTCACCATCCTCCGCGGTGGTACGGGGTCGGGTACGGCTAGGGGAATGGAAAAAACCTCCACCACACTCGGTGAAGCGGGTTGGAACGGGTGC
>DATMSC010000057.1:0-4399 GCA_035565595.1 Longimicrobiales bacterium
ACGGGTAGGTCGGCAGCACTACCTTGCTGCGAGGGTACGGCCGGTCGAACTCGCGCCAGTCGATGTCTACGCCGGCGGCGTATAGTGCCGCGACACTCTCCGCGAGCTGTTCCCAGTCGCCGCGGTTCCGGCGGAGGGAAGGGAGCCACACCAGCTCGGGCGAATCGAGCTGCCGTCTGGCCATGCCGATGAGCGTCGGGTGCGGCCCGATCTCGAGGAACGCCCGCACGCCGCGCGCGGCAATCGTCGCGACCGCTTCGGCGAACCGGACCGGCTCGCGCGCCTGCCGCCGCCAGTAGCCCGGCGAGGTCAGCTCGCCCGGTGAGGCGATCCGTCCGGTCAGGTTGGTCGCGATGTCGACGGCCGGATCGCGGAGCTCGACCGTCGACGCCTCGTGCTCGAGCTCATCCAGGATCGGCTCGATGAGCGGCGAATGGAACGCGTGGGAGACGGTGAGGCGCTCGCACCGGACGCCTTCCGCCGTGAAGTGGGCGATGACCCGATCGATGTCCGCGGCATCGCCGGACACGACTGTGTTTTCGGGTCCGTTGAGCGCGGCGATCGCCACGGATCTGCCGGCCGCATCGAGAGCGGGGCGGACCCGGTTTTCAGGCGCGAAGATGGCCGCCATGCCCCCGCCGGGGGGCAGGCTCTGCATCAGTCGGGCGCGGGCCGCGACGAGGCGCAGCCCGTCCTCGATGCTGAACACGCCGGCGACGCACGCCGCGGCCAGCTCGCCGACGCTGTGCCCGACCAGAATGTCCGGGCGGACACCCCAGGATTGCCAGAGCCGCGCGAGCGCGACTTCGAGCGCGAAGAGCGCAGGCTGGGTGAATCCCGTCTGGTCGAGCAATCCGCCCGAGTCTTCGAAGAGCACGGGGAGCAGCGGACGGTCCAGGAGATCACGAGCCGCCTCGTCACACTCGTCGAGCATGGCGCGGAAGTCGGGGTGCGTGTCATACAGGGCTCGGCCCATTCCGACGTATTGCGCACCCTGGCCCGTGAACAGGAACGCGATTCCCGGACGCTCTCCGTCCGCGGCGACGCCGCGGTGAGTGCCCGCCGGTGACTCGCCACGCAGTTGAGCCTCGATGCGTGCAGCGAGCTGCTCGGTATTTGCTCCGGTCACCGCCAGCCGGTGGCCAAAATGAGAGCGTCCGGCTGCGGCCGTGTGGCAAGCATCGGCTGCAGTGATATCCGCGTCGTTCCGGAGCGCCGCGCCGTACCGCCCCGCGAGCTGCTCCAGCGCGGTGTCGGTGCGAGCCGAGAGGGGGAGTACGTGGATCGGACGGTCGGGTACCGGCTCGGACGGGACGCGCGTGGGCGCCTCCTCCAGGATGACGTGGGCGTTCGTGCCGCTGAATCCAAAAGCGCTGATCCCGGCGCGGCGGGGATGCTCCCGCTGCGGCCATGACGTCAGCGCCGTCGGCACCCGGATCGGCATGGCATCCCACGCGATATGGGGATTCGGCTCGTCGAAGTGGAGGTGCGCGGGGATCGCGCGGTGACGCAGGCTCAGCGCGACTTTGATCACACCGGCGATTCCGGCTGCCGCCTCGAGATGTCCGATGTTGGTCTTCACGGAGCCGATGTAGAGCGGCTCGTCGGCCGGCCGCCCCTCGTCGTAGACTGCATCCAGCGCCCGCACTTCGATCGGGTCGCCGAGCGGCGTGCCCGTCCCGTGCGTTTCGATGTAATCGACTTCACCGGGTTCGAGCCCGGCGTCCAGGAGCGCTTCCCGCATCACGGCCTGCTGCGCTGCGCCGTTCGGCACGGTGAGCCCGCTGCTCCGTCCGTCGTGGTTGTACGCGGCGCCACGGATCACGGCGACGACGGAGTCGCCATCGTTCAGCGCGTCGCTCAAGCGCTTGAGCACGATCATCCCGCCGCCTTCACCGCGGACGTACCCATCCGCGCGGGCATCGAAAGTGCGGCAGCGCCCGCCTGGCGAGAGCGCGCGCAGCTTGCTGAGCAGGATCGTCGCGAGCGGCGACAGCATGAGGTTCACGCCGCCGGCGAGGGCGAGGTCGCAGTTCCTCGCCCGAAGCTCCCGCACCGCGAGCGTGATCGCGACGAGGGACGAGGAGCACGCCGTGTCGAGCGCCAGGTTGGGACCGTGGAGGCCCAGGACGTAGGAGATCCGGCCGGAGGTCACGCACATCGCGTTGCCCGTCCCGGTGTAGGCGTTGGGCGTCGCGTCTCCGGCCTGCACCTGGAGCACGTGGTAGTCCGACGTCGACACGCCCACGAAGACGCCGGTGCGGCTGCCGGCGAGGGAATCGGGCGGCCGGCCGGCCGATTCCAGCGCTTCCCACGACAGCTCGAGCAGGAGCCGCTGCTGCGGATCGATCCCCGCAGCTTCTCTGGGCGAGATACCGAAGAACTTCGGATCGAAAGTGTCGACGGGGACATCCAGGAATCCGCCGCTGCGGGTGTGCATTTTCCCGGGTGCGTCGGGATCGGGATCGTAGAACGCATCGGCGTCCCAGCGGCCGGGCGGGATTTCGCCTACGCCGTCCCGCCCGTCGTGGAGCAGCCGCCAGTACGACTCCGGGTCGTTGGCGCCGGCCGGGAAGCGGCACGCCGCGCCGATGATGGCGATGGGCTCGCGCCGGGCCCGTTCCATTTCCTCGATGCGCGACGACATGTCCCGCAACGCGAGAAGGGCGCGCTTCATGGGTGCGCTCTCGTCGAAGTTCGAGGCGTCGCGCTCGAGCGGGCGGGTCTCGCGTTCCTCCATCGTCGAACTCCCGGGGGCGGTGCCCCCAAAGTGGTTCATCCCGGGCGCGGCGGCGCGCCGCCGGCTGCGGCTGCCGTCAGTAGCCGATCCTGGACAGTTCCTGGAGCAGAGCGTCGGTTGTTTCGTCCTCCGATAGAGCCTCGACTGCCTGCGCGTCGTGTACGGGGCTTCGATCTCGCCCATTGCTGTGCGCGCCGTTGCCGATCGTGGTGTTTTCGGGATAGAGCAGACGGATCAGTTCCGCCGCGACCGCCTCGATCGTCGGGTGCTCGAACGCGAAGGTCGATGGCAGGCGCACCCCCGTCTTGCGACTGAGACGATTGCTGAGCTCCACCGCCATGAGAGAGTCCATCCCCATGTCGGTCAGGCCGGCTTTCCGGCCGAGCCGACGGCCGGGATCGATGCCGAGCACCCGCGCGACTTCTGCCGACACCAGACGCTCCAGCACGGTGGAGCGATCCCGCGGTTTCGCCGCGGCGATGGCAGTCAACCAGTCCGATCCACGGTCCTGCTCGTCCGGTCCGCCTCCGACAGCGCCGGTTTCCGCGACCTCCAGGTAGAACGGAACGGTGGAACCATCGTCCGAACGTGCCGGGAACCGCTTCCAGTCGATGGGGAGCACCGCAGCGGTCGTCGACGCGCGGTGGATCAGCCGGTGGAGCGCGGACGTCCCGGCTTCGGCGTCGATGGTGCCGATGCCCAGGTCGTTCCATTCACGCCCGGCACGGGCCGCCATTCCGGCACCTGCCCAGGGTCCCCAGGCGATGGAGACGGCCGGTAGCCCCATGGCTCTTCGGAGCGCCGCCAGCCCGTCGAGGAAGGCGTTTGCGGCTGCGTAGTTCGCCTGCCCGGGCGATCCGAGGAGCGCGGCCCCTGCGGAGAAGAGGACGAATGACTCGAGCGGCAGATCCAACGTTGCCTCGTGGAGGTTCCACGCCCCCACGGCCTTTGGCGCCAGCACCCGCTCGAAATGCTCCCACTGCTGCTTCGCGAGGAGCGCGTCGTAGAGGATCCCCGCTGCGTGGAAGACGTGGCGAATCCTCCAGCCACCGGCTTCGATGGCCGCGCGGGTGCGGCCGACTTCCTCCGGGGAGGCAACATCGCATGGGAAGTAGCGGACGTGGGCGCCCGCCGCCCGCAGGGTCTGGAGCTCCGATTCGATCGCCTCGTCCGGCGGCGTGCGGCCGCTCAGCGCGATCTTCAGGTATCCTCGCCGGACGAGGTCCCGCGCGACGGAAAGTCCAATGCCGCCGAGCCCACCGGTGATCCAGACCGCGCTGTCTGCGTCCTGCGCGTCGCGGACGGATTCGCTGTCGCAGAGCACGACCTTGCCGACGTGGTGGCTCTGCGCCATGAACCGGAACGCCCGCGGCGCTTCTTCCAGCAGGAACCGATGCGCGGGGAGCGGCCGCAGCTCGCCGGTCTCGAAGCGGTGGACGAGTGAAAGGAATCGCTGGCGCACCCGGTCGGGTTGGCGCGCGATGTCGTCGCCGAGATAGATGACGTGGTACTCGGCATCGGGGCGGGCACGCACGAACCGCTCCCGGTCCCACACGCCCGCCTTCCCGATCTCGAGGAACCGTCCGCCCTCCCTGAGGACGGCCATCGATGCCGGGATGAAGTGGTCGGTCAGCGAATTGAGTACCGCGTCGACCCCGT
>DATMSC010000058.1:0-3755 GCA_035565595.1 Longimicrobiales bacterium
ATCCATGGCGCCGTGCTCGGCCAGCCGGGCCCGGAACGCCCGCACGAAGGTGTCCTGCTCCTGCGGCACGTCCAGGCCGGCGAGGGTGCCACCCCGTTCGAGGTGCAGCGGCGCCGGACCGGGCGTGTAGCTCGCGGTCACGTAGCGGTCGAGCGCGAGGCCGAGGACGTCGAACCCCGTCCCGAGGTTTGCCGTGCTCCCCGGCACCCGCACCTGCGCGGGCCGCAGCACAATATCACTCATGCTCCGATGATCCGATTCGGGAGCGGTACTCCCGTTCACACAAAAAAGCGGCCCCTCGCCACGAGAGGCCGCGGAACGCCGCCCTTTGCGTCGGGCCGACCACCGCGGCACATCGTCCGGGACTCACCGCCCGGGCGAGCTGAGGCGCCGTTGGCGCGGGCCGCGGCAGTCGGGCGCGGCGTCAGCCCAGCTCCTTCAGGACCTGCTCGGCGTGAAGCTTCGGCCGCACGCGCGTCAGCACACGCAAGATACGGCCATCCTCGCCGATCAGGAAGGAGGTGCGCACGTTACCCCAGTGCTTGCGACCGAATGTCGTCTTCTCCTGCCAGACGCCGTACGCCTCCGCGACCTCGTGATCGGTGTCGGCCAGGAGTCGGAAGGGGAGTCCGTACTTCTTCCGGAACTTGCGATGCGAATCGACGGTGTCCGGGCTCACGCCGAGCACGACCGTGTCACGGGCGTCGAACTCCTCGATCCGGTCCCGGAGGCCGCACGCCTGGTCGGTACAGCCGGGCGTGTCGTCGTGGGGGTAGAAGTAGAGAAGTACCTTCCTGCCTCGCAGGTCCGAGAGGCGGACCGTCGAACCGTCGTCGGCCTGGAGCTCGAAATCGGGAGCGAAATCGTTTTCTCTGGGCATGATCCTGCGGTGACTGCTGGCGGGGCTGGCGTCCGGAACACGGCGGATGTTGGCGGTCAGGTGTTGTCCGGGTCCGTCGCGGGGTGTGGCGACGTCACCGCGTCGCGCGCGCTGCGGTGCGCCCGCTCCTCCAGCCAGAGCGAGAGCATGAGGAGCGCCGCGCCAGTGGTGATCGCCATGTCGGCCACGTTGAAGATGGGCCAGTACATGAAGCCGAGGTCGATCGGGCCGATGAAGTCGACGACGCCGCGGTCCCAGCGGATCCTGTCGATGAGGTTGCCCATCGCGCCGGCGGCCACTACCGAGAGCGAGACCACGCGCAGGCGGTCGTTCGGCTGCGCCTGTCGGTAGAGGATGCCGAGCACCACAAGCGCGACGATCGAAAGCACCATGAACACCCACCGCGAGGCGATCCCCACGTTCAGGCTGAACGCGGCCCCGGTATTGAACGCGAGCGTGAGCGGGACCAGCCCGGCGATGAGGGAAATGCTCTCGCCGTCGGCCAGTGCGCGCAGCGCCCACTGCTTCGTGATCACGTCTAGCAGAATGATCGTGACTACGGTAGGGCCGGCGATGATCAGCTTGGGGTTCGGCATCCGGTGTCTCCATGCGCCCGGGTGTCGACGGTACACACCGAAAATCTAACCAAGTTTCGCCTGTGGGACTACTCGATGTAATATACGGGGCATCCCGGCGAGGGGGGCGCAAGGGGACGGCAAAGGGCCAGGGCTAGGGCCAGGGCTAATGGGGTCCGTTTCCCGAGCCCGCGCCCGATCGGAGGCGCTGGCGGAGCTGGGCGCTGGCATTGTTGGGGCGGACCGGCGGGTCACGGCAAAGGGCTAAGGCTAGGGCTAAGGCTGGGGCTAAGGCTAATCCGGGGTCACGAACTCCGTTCCCGTTCGCGAACGCTGGCGGGGCGGACCGGCGTGTCCGCCCTGGTCGGCCGGCCCAAACCGCCTGGCCGCTGCGGCGAACGAATCGGGCGCGGGTTCGGGCTCGGGCTCGGGTACGGAACGGGGCGCCAGCGGCCGCTGCCGTTGTAGGGGCGGACCGGCGTGTCCGCCCTGGTCGGCCGGCCCGAACCGCCTGGCCGCTGCGGCGAACGAATCGGGCTCGGATGGGCGCGACGAGCGCAATTAGCCCTAGCCTTAGCCCTAGCCTTAGCCCTATGCCGTCACTTCATGGAGGCACTGCAGAGATGCTCGACGAACTTCCGGTTCCTGACTTCTACGATCCGGCGAACGCGCGGGACTGGGATTATTCGCCGGACCAGCAGCGGCTCGCGGAAGCGGCGGCGGAGTGGCGGCGGCTGCACGGGATCCGGCCGTCTGCGGAGGACCGGCGGGTCGTCCATCTCCTGCTCGTCGACCTCCAGAAGGATTTCTGCTTCCCGCAGGGTTCGCTCTTCGTCGCGGGACGGAGCGGGGAGGGCGCGATGGAGGACAACGACCGAGTCGCGCGTTTCCTCTACCGCAACCTGGGGAACATCACGCACGTGACGTGCACGATGGACACCCATTTCCCGCACCAGATCTTCTCACCGGCGTTCTGGCTCGACGACTCCGGGCAGCCTCCCTCGCCTCACCGGGAAGTCACGGTTGCCGACATCCGCGATGGCGCGCTGCGGCCGGATCCGGCTGTCGCGAAGTGGGTGGCGCCGGGCGGCGACTACGAATGGCTCCTCGAGCACGTCGAATTCTACTGCCGGGAGCTGGAGCGCCAGGGGAAATACCGGCTGTATCTGTGGCCGCCGCACTGCCTCCTCGGGAGTGCCGGTCACACGCTCGCCGGCGTGATCCACGAGGCGAGACTCTTCCACTCGTACGCGCGCGGCGCGCCCTCCGCGATCGAGGTGAAGGGTACGCCACCGCTGACCGAGTACTACTCGGTGATCGGGCCCGAGGTCACGCACGCGCACGACGGCACCGAGCTGGCCCGGCGCAACGCCGACTTCCTCGAGATCCTGCGGCAGTCGGACGCGGTGGTGATCGCTGGCCAGGCCGCCAGCCACTGCGTGAAGAGCACGATCGATGACCTTCTGTACCACATGGAGGAGGAGCTGGCGCGCAAGGTCTACATCCTCCGCGACGGGATGTCGTCGGTCACCGTCCCCGATCCGACTCGCCCCGGTGAGCTGGCGTTCGACTTCACGCCCCAGGCGGAGGCCGCGCTCGAGCGTTTCCGCGAGGCCGGGATGAACGTCGTGGATACGGAGACGGCTATGGCAGAGTGGCCGGGCTTTGTCTGACGACACAGGTCTGGGGCTGCGGCCAGGGCCAGGGCTATGAGTTCGCGGCAAGGACCGGGTCAGGCCCGGTGCGGCCGCCGCGGGTTACTAAACGGCAGGAGGGCGGGGAGGAGGGCCGATGCCAGGGTCAAGATTCGGAAACCAGCGCCTGGCCCGTTGCACCGTTGAGGGCAGACGGTTGGGGCTGGCTGGTCAGGGCGGATACACCGGTAGGCAAGGCCCGATCGTCCGGGCGCTGCGAAGGAGCGGGCTCGGGCGTTGAACCCCAAATAGCCCTGGCCTTAGCCCTAGCCCTGGCCCTATTCCGTTCGGGTACAGTATCGGCCGTTGGGGGTAATGGTGGTTGTGAAAGGGTTTGAGACATGAGCCAGAAAACGCGGCGGCGGACGCCGACGGTGCTGGTGGGTGGCGTGCCGGTGGGCGCCGCACATCCGGTCGTCGTCCAGTCGATGACGAATACGGATACTGCGGATGCGGCGGCGACGGCGGACCAGGTGGAGGCGCTGGCGGCGGCAGGGAGCGAGCTGGTCCGCGTCACGGTCAACAATGACGAGGCGGCGAGGGCCGTGCCGGAGATCGTGGCGCGGCTGCGCGACCGCGGATGCGATGTCCCCGTCATCGGCGACT
>DATMSC010000059.1:0-5398 GCA_035565595.1 Longimicrobiales bacterium
CCGCTCCGTCACGCGCGGGGCCTGCGCCCGCCGGACGCCGTCGGTCTCCAGGAGCCCCCGGAGCGCGACAGTTGAGCTTCCTTCGAGCCCTTTCAGCGCGCAGACGAAACGGGTCCGCTCAGGCGGACCCGTTGCTCATGAACTCCGGCGAGGGCGCTGGCTATTCGATCACCTCGCCGTGCGCTGACCGGGCGCGATCCACCACTTTGCGACGCCGTACCAGTCACCTCGCGGGTCGGGTCGCACGTTCCGCAGGCGGTTGTGCGCGGCGTGCACGCGCTCCTGGAAGTAGATGAAGGTGTAAGGCTGCTGCTCGGCGATCAGCCGCTGGTACTCGCGCCAGAGCGGCAGCGCCTCGTCGCGGTCCACGATCAGCGGCAGGGTGTCCAGGAGACTGTCGAGCCGGGGATCGCAGTGGCCGACCCACTGGAACGGCTGATCGCGCCGGTCGCAGTGGAAGAGATCGGTGTCGTCGATCCGGAACTCGGTCCGCCACCCGATCAATACGGCATCGAAGTCCCGAAGCGTCGGTGTGTTGATCCGGTCCAGCAGCGTACCCCACTCGAGGATCTGGATGCGTACCTGGATTCCGACCTGGCGCAACTGGGCTTCGATGATCTGGGCGATATCGGCACGCGCCTGGTTGCCGAGATTCGTACTCAGCGTGAACTGGAACGGCTGGCCGGCGGCGTTGCGCAGGATACCATCGGGCCCGGGCGTCCACCCTGCCTCGGCCAGGAGCGCCCTGGCGGCCTCGGGGTCGTAGCCCAGGTCGGCACCTGCTTCAAGGTCGTATTGCCAGAAGAAGGGCGGCACCGTGGCGTTCGCCAGCGCGCCGTAACCGTAGAGCACGGCATCCACGATGGCTCCCCGGTCCAGTGCCATCGTGAGCGCGCGTCGGACGCGAACGTCGTCGAATGGGGGACGCCGCTGGTTCCACCCGATGAGCACGAATGCGCGATCCGGGTAGTGGATCAGGCGCAGATTCGGGTCCGCCAGGACCCGTGATGCCTGCTCCGGCGGTATGGCCGGATAGAAGTCGATGCGACCCGTGATCAGTTCCGTGAGGAGCGTTGTCGGCTCCGGTACCACCCGGTAGACCAGACGGTCCAGATACGGGCGGCCGCCCAGCTCTTCAGGGAAATCCGGGTTCGCCTCGAAGGTCCAGCTCTGCCCGTCCACGCGACTCACGAACCGGAACGGCCCATTGCCAACCGGCGCATGGTGGCTGAAGGGGTGCTGACTGAGCTGTGACGGCGGTACCTCGCCAAGGATATGGCGCGGTACGGCGGTGAAGGTGCGCCAGGGATCCATGAACTCCGCGTGCGGCCGCAACTCCACCTGGAAGGTGAAGGAGTCTACGACGGTGCCCTCTCCGTAGTGCGTCCAGAAAGACGCATTCGGAAATCCGGTTTCAGGGTGGCGGGCCAGGTCGTACGCCAGCTTCAAATCGTACGCAGTGGTCCGGACGCCGTCGTGCCAATACACATCATCCCTGAGGTGGAAAGTCAGGAGCGTGGTGTCGGCGTCGACTTCCCATGAGCGGGCGAGCCCCGGAATCGGACGAAAATCGTCGTCGTACTGGATGACGGGGAGGAAGAGGATGAACTGAGTGACTTCGGCGGCGAGCGTCTCGGTCGACGTGAGCGGGTTCACGTCGGGGATATCGGAGATCGACGCGATCACGGCAGTACCGCCGTAGCGTTCGGCTTCCGGAACGTCATCAGTGAACTCAGCGGGTGCGCCCCTACCGCAGCCGAAGGATGCTAGCAGGACAGCGGCGGTGAGCGGCCGAATCAATCGAGTCGTTCGCATAGGATCGATGAAATGTCCGGGGGAGCGCCAGCGCGACAATTCCATAACCCGGAAACGCCGTTCCGGTTCCGGGACACCCAGCCGGGCAGGCGCGCGGTTGCTTGCTCCGGACCAGGCGACAGCGCAATTTGCGGGAACCGCGACAACGCCGGAAATCCAAATCCTTCTTCCACCTGTTCGGCATGATCGATATCAGAAGCGACACGGTCACCCGGCCGACCGCGGCGATGCGACAGGCGATGGCAAACGCCGAGGTGGGCGACGATGTGCTTGGTGACGACCCGACCGTCGCCAGATTGCAGGAGCGAGCCGCCGAGTTGCTCGGCAAGGAAGCCGCCGTGTTCGTGCCGACGGGCACCATGGCGAACCTGTGTGCCATCCGCGCGCAGACCGAACCCGGCGACGAGATCATCGCTCACGAACAGAGCCATTTCTTCCTGTATGAAACCGGGGGATTCGCCGCCGTCGCCGGCTGTTCGATCCACACGGTTCCCGGAGCGCGCGGCATCTTTTCAGCGGACGTGGTGGACGCCGCAGTTCGCCCGGTCGCTGTACACTTCCCGCGTACGCGGCTGGTCATTGTCGAGAACACGCACAACCGTGGTGGCGGGAGTGTCTGGCCGCTCGGCGCGGTCGAGGCCGTGACGAGCGCAGCGCGGGCGCACGGTCTCCGCTGCCACATGGACGGCGCGAGGCTCCTCAACGCGTGCATCTCGGCGGGCGTCGAACCCACCGCCTATACACGTCACTTCGACACGGTTTCGCTGTGTTTTTCCAAAGGGTTGGGTGCGCCGGCCGGATCGGTGATAGCGGGCGATGCGGAAACGATGGCCCGCGTCCATCGATTCCGGAAGATGATCGGTGGCGTGATGCGTCAGTCGGGGATCCTGGCCGCGGCCGCGCTGTACGCACTCGACCACCACGTCGAGCGGCTGGCGGAGGACCACGCCAACGCCCGACGGTTCGCGGCAGCCATCGCGGAAGCCCCGGGGATCTCAGTGGACCTGGCGGGCGTCGAGTCCAACATGGTCTTCTTCGACGTTCCGGCTGACCGGGTCAGTGCCGCTCGGTTCTCTGACGAGCTGGGCCGGCGAGGTGTCCGGGTGATGCCCGTCGGTCCGCGGACGATCCGGGCGGTTTTCCACCTCGATGTGTCGGCGGAGGAGGCCCGACGCGCGGCCACGATCGTTGCCGAAACGGCGGCCGCCCTCGGTCTTGCGACCGGGTCGCTGCGGTAACCGGCGACAACATGGAATCCGGTATCCGCTGGTGAGCCCTCCGGCCTAGACCGACTTTTGAATCGGTCCCACAACGCTATGGGTCAGCGTCCGTCGTAATCTCGCAGGTGCCAGTCCAGGAAAGCCCAGACCCGGTTCCAGGAATCCCGCTGCTCTGGCGTGTCCCGCCGCTCCAACGTCAGCGGATCCACGAGGCGAGAAAACATGTGGCCACCCGGTGCATCGACGTACACCCGGGTTTCGGAAAGCTCCGGTAGTTTTGCCCGCAACGCCTGGATCAGCAAATCGGACTCGAGGAAGGCCACGTCTTCGTCATTCGTGGCCACGTGGACGAGCACCGGTACGTTGATCCGATCCAGGTGATACACGGGTGACCGCTCCATGTACGTGGCCGGCACCTCGAACGGCAGACCCCGGATATGGTCCTGGGTGGAAAAGTAGGCCTGGTAGGCGGGACCCTTGTACGCGAGGCGGAGCAGCAGATTCGATACCGGCGCGATCGCCGCGACCGCCTGGAACGGCTGACCTTCGCGGGTTGCTGCAAGGAGTGCGATCAGACCGCCGTGGCTCCAGCCGATGATCGCGACGCGACCCGGGTCGATGTGCGGTTCATGGCGTACGATCCAGTCATACGCGCCGAGAACGTCGTCGACCTCGAGGCCGCCGTCGTCTATCGCGTCGTGGAACGCCTTTCCGTATCCGGTGCTCCCCCTGTAGTCCGGTGCGACCACAGTGAAGCCACGCTCTACCGCTTCGCGGATGAACGGCCAGTACGGGTCTGGCGCTACGTGCGAGTGCACGCCGCCATGGACCCAGATCAGCGCCCGCGATCCGGGGTGGGGAGCGAGAGGCTTGAATACGCGCGCAGGAATCTGGAGGTCGCCGGCGCGGCTCGGGAACTCGATCGTCGAATACTCCATGATTCCGGCCGCGAGCGCGTCGAAGATGCTGTCGGCGCGGGCCTTTTCACGCGCGTCGGTCGCGTAGTCGCTCGATGGATGGTTTTCGGGTCTGTCGCTGACATAGAGCTGCATTGCCCGCGACATGTCGATGAAGGGCGATGCCGCGGAAGAATCCGCCGATTCGCCCGACCCCGACATCGTCTGCGCACGCGCAGGGGCGACGACAGATGACGCGAGGATCGCAACGGCGATGGCTGCGCGCATGGTGGCACTGCCAGCGGGGAGTCCCGTTACGCTCACCATGTCGTAACGACTCCTGTATCGGGTTCGTCGTTCGGAGCGGCGCGGGCCCGCTCGCCGCCACCCATACGACGGGGCAATCACTCGGGAATCGACAATGCTCCCGAAGATACCTCTGCGACGGATCGACGCAAAGGGGCCGGGCGTTCGACCGGTTGGAGTATCTCCCACGCCCCGGGAGCATGCGAAGCCGGCAATTTGACATGCGTCGCTGGCGAGGAACATCTTGCCGCATGAACCCGCGTGCGGATGGTCGAACCCCCGTGTCGGACCGCGAAACTCGCCAGTTGCTGGAAGCGCTCAGGTCCGGAAAGCGCGCGGCGCTGGCGCGGGCGATCTCGATCGTCGAGAACGACCGACCGGGGGCCGCGGAAATCCTGCAGGCGCTCCACGGCGAGACCGCGAAGAGCCACAGGATCGGAATCACTGGCCCGCCCGGCGCCGGCAAATCCACACTCACGGCCGCCCTGATCGAGAGACTGCGCCGGCGGGGCCAGACGGTCGGCGTCGTGGCCGTGGACCCGACCTCGCCGTTCTCCGGCGGCGCCGTCCTCGGAGATCGGATCCGAATGGCGGCCGCGGCGACGGATCCCGGTGTCTTCATCAGGTCCACGGCGTCCCGGGGCGCCATCGGCGGGCTCGCGCTCACGACCAACGAGATCGCCGACGTCATGGACGCCTTCGGTTTCGACCGCCTGTTCATCGAGACCGTCGGCGTTGGCCAGGCCGAGCTGGACATCGCCGCGGCGGCCGATACGACCATCGTCCTGCTCGTCCCTGAGTCCGGCGACTCGGTGCAGGCGATGAAGGCGGGACTCCTCGAAATCGCCGACGTGTTCGTCGTCAACAAGGCGGACCGGCCGGGCGCCACGCGGCTGGCGCGGGAGCTGGAGCTGACCCTGCATCTGCGGACCGGCCAGCCCCGGCGCCTGGACGAGGCCGCCGTCCCGGATCCGGAACGTCCGTGGCCGGTACCCGTGTTGAAGACCATCGCCGAATCGGGCGAGGGCGTGGACGACGTCCTCGGCGCCCTCGACAGGCACCTGCATTGGCTCGAAGCATCGGGTGAAAGGGAGCGGCGTCGCCGTTCGCGCACGGAGAAGCGGGTCCGGCAGGCGGTCGGGCGGATCCTGCAGCGCGAGG
>DATMSC010000060.1:0-2368 GCA_035565595.1 Longimicrobiales bacterium
AGCAGGCGTCGGAGCGGATCCGGCTCACCATGCTCCAGCCGGACGCGCTCCTTCTGCGTGCTCCCGCCCGCCGCCCGCTTCCTCTTGACCTCGAGAAAGCGGTCACCGGTCGTCGCGTACTCGCGGATCCGGACCTTGTAGCGGGGTGTCCGGCCGGAGTGGTGGGCGTGGTAGAGCCGGTAGTCGGCGGTGTCGAAGTATCGAGTGGTGTACGTGGCCAGCCGGACACCCTCGACCTCGACGGCGTCATAGCTGTCGGCGGCCCGGTCGAGCAGCTCCGGTACGAGGGCAGCCGGTACGATGTACTTGCTGTCCACGCGGTCACGGACCGTCGAGTCACGAATCTCCCGCCAGTCGACACCGCGGAATTCGGGCGCGAGCGTATCAACAATGGCCGTGACCGGCGCTGCCCGGTAGCGGGCGCGCAGATCGAGCTCCTGGGCCGGCGCGCTGGCGGGGGGCTTCACGATGATCAGCGCTCCGGAATCACGGACAGGAGATACGCCCGACGCTGATCGGCGAACGCCTTCAGGCTGTTGGGTCCCTCTTCCAGACCGGAAAGGAACGCGTCGTAGCTGTAGAGCTTGCGCGTGTCGCGCTGCACATCCTCCGCGATCAGCGCCTGCAGCGCCCGGGCGCGGGGACCGAGAACCTCCCAGTCCAGCCATTTCTCGGCGATATCGCGGACGTACCCGAGGTATCGCTCCCGGTACTCGGGTACCGCCAGCAGTCGGGAACGAAGCGGCTTGGTCGTGTCGTTCAGCCCCACGAGCGGGTCGAGCTGCACGCCGCCCGGGCCACCGCCGGGTCCGCCGCGGATGATCACGGGTGGGCCGCCGGGACCACCCGGTCCCATGGGTCCGCCCGGACCGCCCTGACCGATCGGCGCGCCAGGACCACCAGGGCCCACTGGCCCGGTCCGCGCCGGACCGCCGGGTCCGCCGCCGGGTCCGCCAGCCGACATGGCTTCGTTCATGTCGTGCGGGAAGACGTGGAAGCGGCCGCTCGGGTCCTGGTAGATGTAGTAGTCGCTCGCGCGGGCGTAGAACCCGTCCGAATTGACCAGCGCGACCTCCAGTGCGAGGAATCGAAGCACGTTGTCCACGTCGAGCAGCGGCTCGATGGCGGCCGGGAGCTGATCGATCGGCGTCTGGTTCAGGACCCGGAACATGTTGATCAGATCCGCCCAGCGCGCGGGGTCGTCGCGGGTGTCGATCTCGTAGATCGCACGGTAGACGTCGATGTCCTCGCCCAGGTACTGCATCCCGCCGCGGCCGTTGGGCGAGCCCGGTACCTCCCAGCGAGCGCCGCCCGCCTCGCCGAAGAAATCCACGACGAAATCGCGGTTGAAATGCTGCTGGTTCTGGTAGATCCCCCAGTTCTCGCCGTTCACGACGAGGCGGACGAAATCCACCTTCGGCGTCGGGATATAGTCACGCGCGATCAGCGAGTAGAGCACGGTGCGCAGGAACGTCGGGTCATTGGGTGCGTTCAGCAGATTGAGGGTGCGATACCCCTCGACGTTCTGGTCCTCGTGGACGACATCGAACTTGATGCGGATCGGCCGCTTCGAGCCATCGGGAATGTTGCGGAAGCTGGTGTTTCCACGGAAGCGGACACCGACGTCCTGGTAGGTGACGCCGTCGACGATGGCCGTCGCCTTGAGCTGGACGCCGGTGTCGTAGAACGCGGCCATCTCACGCTCCCAGTCCTGGCTGTCGATCTCGAGGAAGATCGTGCGGATCACGCCCGAATCGTAGAGCGGAGTGCCGGCGTACGTCTGTACGTCCTGCGGGGTGAGCCGGATGCCCGGACTGCTCGGTGCGTAGTTGCCGGGACCGCCGCCCATGCGCCCGCGTCCGTTCTGGAGCTGGGGGTACGCGGCCAGGGCAGCCCTGCGCTCCTCGGCGTCGAGGAGGTCGTCGCCATTTCGGTCGAACAGAGCCGTCAGGTCCACGTCGGGCGGCAGCGGGGAACCGCCGGGCGGACCGCCAGCCATGCGCGGGCCGCCTTGCTGCGCAGCGCCGACCGCGGGGAACGCAAGCGCGGCGAGGAGCAGTCCCGTACGTACGAGACCGGCCCCGGGACGGGGCCCTGGAGTGCAACGATCGTATCCGTGTCGACTCTCGTGCACCGGCATGTGTTCTCTCCGGGCTGGTTCCCGTGCTCCTGCGGCGGAGCTGTCGCAGGCGTCCGCAACGGGAAAGTAACCTCTCTATTGCGACGACGCCCATGGGACGCGGTTCGTTATGTCCCCGGTGCCCTGCGGCTGGAATGAGCGGTGGAGAGTCGATCGGCCACTACATCGGCATGCTGTGTCCCGAGGGCGAGACCCGGGCAGTGCGCCGCCATTCGGAAAGCGCGGATG
>DATMSC010000061.1:0-6640 GCA_035565595.1 Longimicrobiales bacterium
CACAGCCGGAACCTGGCGGACGGTCACCGTGGCCGCATCTGCGCAGCATGCCGCGGCCGCCGTGATCACCGCCGTACCCACGGCTTTCGCCGTGACACGGCCGAGCGCATCCACCGTGGCGACTCCCGTATTCGAGCTGGACCAGGAAATGGGTACGTCCGCGACCGCAGCGCCCTGGGCGTTTCGCGCCACGGCCGTGAACTGTACACTCTGTCCGACTGCATTCAGCGTGCCGACGGACTTCGTGATCTCTACGCGCACGACCGCATCAACGGGCGAACCGGGCGCTTCCGGCTCCTCCGGCTGCTGCGGTTCTTGCGGCTGCTGAGGCTCCTGCGGCTGCTGAGGCTGCTCGGGTTCCTCAGGCTCCTCGGGCTGTTCGGGTTTGTTCGGCGCGCCCGGCCCGCCGGCCGTCGCGGTCGCCTGTAGCCCGACCTGTGCCGCCAGGTACGGAAGTCCATTCTGCCTCGACGCCCACGCCAGCGCACGGTGCTCGCCGGGGCCGTTCAGCACCCAGCCGACCCGCACCAGCCCGTTGGCATCGGTGGTCGCGACGGCAGGCTCGAACCGGCTCGAACCCTGGACCACCTGGAAGGCCACGCGCACGTCACGAAGCGGCCGCCCCTGCATGTCTTCGACCCGGACGACCACGTCGTCCGGAAGACGTGAGCCCGCGGCCCCGGCCTGGCCGTTCCCGGACACCGCCACGATGCGCGCGCTGCGCGGCTCCACCAGGACTTTCAGGATCGCCGACAAATTGCCGTACCTGGCAATGACCTCCGCGATCCCATAGTCGTTGGCGACAAGCCGCCCCGACCCATCCACCGCCACGACGCTGGCGTCCGTTGTGGACCACTCGACGCCCTCCGCCCGGAGCTCGTCCGTGTGACCACGCACATCCGTGAATTGCAATTGCACTCGAGCCGTGTCGCCATCCGTGAGGTCGAGCGTGCTCTCCTCGAAGCTCAGACTGCTGATGTCGGATGGTGTTACGTCGCCACGCCCCGGCGCCACGGTGCCCGGCTCGCATGCTGCCAGGATTGCGAGTCCGATACACTGCAACGCTACCCGCGCGCGCCAACCGCCATGGTTGGATCGCATAGAACCTCCTTCGGTTTTCCCGCTCCATCGCTGGCCGCTTCGCCAACGGGGGGCGGACGCGCGCACGCTTGCCACGGTATCGGACGGCATCGCGTGAACCGATGCCCGCCGACGCCGCGTATGCGTGCCGTCGCGCTGCCGCCGCCATGACGGCTCCCGCTGATGTAACGAGGGGTCGATCGCTACCGGGCCCCGCTGCGGACCCGCGCTGCTGGCGCCTCGTGCAACTCGGGTTCCATCGCCGCCGTGCGTGGCACGACGTGCGCGAAGTCTTGCGCGAGAACGCCTCCCGCGCGGCGGTGCGCGATCCGGCTCTTCGGCCTAATCCGGTTTCTGGTAAGAGTTTTCCGCAGTCGTGTGAAAAAGATGTTTACCGCGCGCCGGGGGCGGGCGAGTCCGGCGAGCCGCGGCCGTAGGCGGCCAGGCGGTACGGCTTCCGGTCCGACGCATTGAGGTGCACGATGATTTCGCCTATGAGCCCCAGCGCGACGATCTGCACGCCGAGCACGAGGAACAGCGCCCCGAGCAGGAGCATGGGCCGGTCCGCGATGCCGCGGCCGCCGACCCGTTCGATGAAGAGCACCGCGAGCACCAGCGCACCCAGGAGCGTGAAAACGCTCCCGGCCAGGCCGAAGAACCGGAGCGGCTTCTCGGTGAACCGGAGGAGGAAGAAGAGCCCGAAGGCATCGATGAGGCGGCGCAGATAGATCCCCGGCGCGAACACACGCACGCGGTAATCGAACGAATGCTGCACTGCCGGTACCTCTTCGACGCGGAATCCCTCCCGCGCGGCGAGGATCGGGAGGAAGCGGAAGAAGTCGCCGTATATGGGCGTCTCCTCGAGCACCTCGGGGCGCATGACGCGGACGCCGCACGCGACGTCACGGATCTCGCGGCCGGCGAGCCCGGAGAGGAGGAGATTGAAGATTCGGCTCTGAATCCGGTTGATGAGTGCGTCCCGCCGCTCGCTGCGGTAGGCGATGACGAGGTCGGCCCCGCCCTCGATCCTCGCGATAAGCTCCGGAATCGCGGAAGCCGCCACCCGCTGGTACGCCGGCAGAGTGACGAGGAGCGCGCCCCGGCACTTGGCCGCTGCCGCCCTCAGCAGCGCCGCCTCGCCCACAGTCTGCCCTGCGACGAGGACGCGGACCGGCTGACCGGCGGCGATCAGGTCGGTGAGGGAACCTGCCAGTCGCGCGTAGTAGGACTCGACGGCGAAGACGAACTCGCAGGAGTATCCGGCGGCGAGGAGTGGCTGTGAATACTCCTGGTATAGTGCGCCGAGGTCGGCCGGCCGCTCGGTCACGGGGACGATTACAGAGACGTCGGGATCCACCGGCGGCGAGCCCACCGAGCCGGAGACACGCTCCGGTCTGGCCAGCGTCGTAGGATTCATGGTCCTCCAACCTCCCAGGCGAGTGGCGGCATCCCGCGCTGGCGCGATTCCCTGCTCCGCACCGCGACTTCAGCGATCAGGCCGAGCATGACGAGGTTGCACGAGAGCGCCAGCAGGATCAGCGCGGCACCGGGCAGCACGAACGCGTTGGCCATGCCGGGGCGCACCCCCAGGAGGGCGATCGCGCCCAGGATCCCGAATCCGCTGGCAAGGACGAACGCTGCGGCTGCGCTCGCGGCGAAGAGGATGAAGGGTCGACGCCGGAACGACCTGATCATCATCACCGTCAGCAGGTCGATCAGCACCTTGCCAGTTCGCGAGAGGCCGTATTTGCTCCTGCCGAACCGCCGTGCCCGGTGGCGGACGGGGATTTCCGTGATGCGCGCGCCGGCGGTCGCGGCCGCCACGGCAGGTATGAATCGGTGCATGTCCGAATACAGGTGCAGACGGTCGAGGAGCTCCCGACGGTAGGCCTTGAGGGAGCAGCCGTTGTCACGGATGGCGACGCCCGTCACCAGCCGGATCAGGCGGTTTGCTATCCACGAAGGCACCTTCCGGGTCCAGAAATCGTCCTGCCGGCGCAGCCTGTACCCGGCGACGAGGTCGTAGCCCTGATCGAGCATGGAGATCAGCCGGGGGATGTCGGCTGGTTCGTTCTGCAGATCCCCGTCCATGCTGACCACGACGCGACCGCGGGCATGATCGAACCCGGCCTGCATCGCCGGCGTCTGGCCGTAGTTCCGCGCCAGTTGCAGGACGCGCACTCGGGGATCGGCAGCCGCCTCGCGCGCGGCGGCCGCCGCGGTGCCGTCGCGGCTCCCGTCATCCACGAGGATCAGCTCCCACGCCATCCCGTCGCCGAGCGCACGCTGCACATCCGCCACGAGGAGCGGCACGTTGTCCTCTTCGTCGAAGAGTGGAACGACGACCGAAAGCTCAACGCCCCGGTTCACGCGGACCTCGCCCGCAGCGCGCCACCGCGGCCCCGGCGCGGCGTACTCCGGGGATCCGCCGTACCCGCTTCAGCACTACCTGAATCCGGGCTTCCGCCGAGCAGTCGCGCGATGGCAGCAATATCCGACGCGCGTGTAAAGCGGTGGACGGGGAGTGTGATCAACCTCGCCGCCAGCAGCTCCGCGCCCGGCCAGCGCCCTGTCGGATCCGCGTTGATCTCGCGAATCGGGCCGAGCGCCGTGAGGGGTGCCGGGTAGCTGAAGGCGACGCCGATCCGGCGAGCCTCGTCGTTCCCGGCAACCGCAGCGGCGCCGGAGTCGACCAGCAGCGGGAGCCGGAGGTATCCGGGCGTGCTGCCCGTCGGCGGCCGCACGATCCTGATCCCCGGCAGGGCGCCGATCGCGTCCAGGATCCTGCGCGCGTTGTATTGTCTGATCCACTGCTCCTTCTCGGCCGCCGCTCTCGTACGGCAGAGAATCGCAGCGGCGGCCCTGCTCATCCGTTCAGGGTGCCTGGGCTGGCGATACACGGTCCTGCCCACGTCGAGGCCGGGCAGCATGGTGAGCAGCCGGAACGACGCCGGGCGGGCGAGCATCCATTGCGCTATCCCGCGGGCCGCCACCGCGAGATCTCCAGTCAGGCTGGCCGGGCGCGGTTCCCCGAATGTACGGTCGAGCAGGCGAGGCGACCGCACCAGGAGCGATCCGCCGCGGACTCCACTCCACCCCTTCCCCCTGCCAAAGCTCAGCACGGTCATGTCGCCAAACGTGCCCATGGGTCGACCGTGCCAATCGGCGCCGTCCGCCTGAGCCGCGTCCTCGATGAGCGTCGCGCCGGTACGTGCCGCGAGCGCGGAGATGGCGTCCCAGTCGACCGGGACGCCGTAGAGCGGCGCGACGACGACAGTACCGGCGCCGCGGCCGAGCGCCGATTCGAGCGACGCCAGGTCCGGTGCGAGAGTGTCCGGATCGAGGTCGTACGGAAGCACCCGCACGCGCGCGCCGACCACGGCAGTAGCGAGATCGAAGCAGCCAAAGGCCGGCAGCGCGATGGGGGCGCCGCCGGCGCGGACCGCGGCGATGCGCACGGCCTCCCGAAGCGCCGAGGTGCCGCTGTCATACAGTCGGACGCGCGCCTCACCGTACAGCGTGCGGATCAGGCGAGCGGCTCGCTCGCGCTCGTCGCGGCCGCACGCGCCGGCGATCCCGCCCAGCACGGCAGTCAGCGGCATCGGCGAGTATACCGGAGGCAACATGCGAAATCCGGCCACGGCGCTCCACTTTCACCTGGAAATCAGGGCAGTATCCTCGCCAGCCTCGGCCCGACCATGCGGGTCAGGGAGAGGGGCACCCGGCGCCAGATCGTGCTCGCCACCCGCCACTTGAGGGATGCCGCGGACGGCGGCGAGGCGATCCCTCCGGGCGCCCAGTACGCCCACGGTAATGTGTTGTCCTCCCCGCCCCACTGCTTCTTGAAGAGGTGCGGGCCGGAGCCGGGCGTGCTGCGGCCGAAGTCGAAAGTCCTTGCACCCAGTTCGATGGATCGCTCCATGAATCGCCAGTACAGGAGCATATTCGGGCTCGACCGGCTGTACTCTCTCAGCGACGACGCCCACGCCAGCTCGACTTCGTCGCGCCAGTGGATGCCGAATCCACCCGCGACCGGCCGGGATCCCGCGTAAACGACACCGACGACAGCCCGATCGCGGAAGAGTTCTGCCGCGCGCGCGAAGAACTCGCGGGGCTGGACCGGCGTACCCAGCCGGCGCATGTTCGCGGCGAAGACGTCGTAGAACGCGTCCAGGTGATCGGCGCCGAACTCTGCCTCGAAACCGTCCTTCATCGGCCGCCGGATCTGGCTGCGGAGCTTGGAGGGGAAACGGCTCCACAACTCGGTCGCCTCGGCGGGAAGTGACAGCGTCACCCGGACTTTGCGGTGTGAGACGGGAAGCGACGCGTCCAGCGCGTCACGCCAGCGAATCTCAAAGAGGTCGACACTCAGGCCTTGCGCGATCTGGAGTCCGCGCGCAACGAGCGCACGGCGGACCTCCGGTGAACCCAGGGGCCCGCCGGCATTCAGGAACGGCATGGAAATGAGGTAATCGCCGGTCCACCGGCTGCGGATGCGGGCTAGCGGGAGCCCGCCAACAATTTCGCCATCGTCGCCACGGGCAATGAGCTGGATGCACTCGTGACCGAGCACCTCCGAGATGACCACCCGCCAGGCGGAAGAGTGGCAGTGTGTCGCGCCGTCAGCCGCGTCGACGAACGCGTCCCAGGCCGCCGTCCCGCCGCCCGCGAGGCGTTCGACTACAACGGGAGAAGCGGCAACGCCGCTCATGCTGCCGGCACCGGGATGCGGTCGTCGAGCAGCGCTGGTCCGATCGCGGCGAAGCGGAACTCGCTGAGGATGCGCCGGAGCCGTGCACGAGTCCTGTGCAACCCACCGTAGTGCCGGATGCGCGTGGACGGGCCGACGGCGTAACGGGGCTGCCCGGGGTCCAGCTCCCACGGGTGGATGTAGAAGGTGGCGGGCGTGCGGCGCCGGGTTGCTTCCCGGAACGCGGAACGGGCCAGTGCGTACGGCAGGAGCCGGAAATAGGCGCCGCCGCCGGCAGGCAGGCGGAGCGGGCCGAGGCGCAGCGTCGCGGGAGGGAATTCGGCGAGACGGCCGGCGGGCCGGTCCAGCCAGTGGGGATCGCCCGCCCCTCCCGGGTAGCCATAACCCGGACGGCGCACGGGGTACAGGCTGGAGTCGTAGACGTATCCCTCCTCGATCAGGCAGTCCAGCGCCCACTCCCGCCCACGCACTATGGAGAAGCTCGGCGCCCGGAAGCCGAGCACGCGCGTTCCGGCAATGGATTCCAGAACGGCCTTGCTCCGGCGGACCGAATCCCGGAACTCGGCTCGCGACTGGCGCGTGACGAGCTGGTGGTCCCAGCCGTGAGACGCGACCTCGTGGCCGGCGGCGACGATCTCGCGGACCAGCCGGGGCCGCCGCTCCGCGAGCCAGCCGAGGACGAAGAACGTCGCCGTCGCGGTGGTCGCCTCCAGCAGCCCCAGCAACTCGAATAGACTCGCCTCCACGCGGCTCTCCTGCGCTTCCCATCTCGACCGGGGTACGACACCGGCCAACGCCTGCACCTGGAAATGCTCCTCCACGTCGACCGTGAAGAAGTGCGTGACCTCC
>DATMSC010000062.1:0-5265 GCA_035565595.1 Longimicrobiales bacterium
CGACGCTGGCGGGCAACGAGCGGGAACGATGGCGTGCGCTCGCCGAGGCGACCGGCTTCGAGAGGATCGTCCTGGGAAGGCAGGTCCACGGCTCGCGGGTGCTCTGGCACGACCGGGCACAGCGCGGCTTCCGGTTGACCGGCCAGTGCGACGGGCACGCCACGGCTGTCGCCGGGACGCTGCTCGCCGTCTCCGTGGCCGACTGCGTACCGGTCTCGATCGTCGACCCCGAGCGCCGCGCCGTTGCGCTGGTTCATGCCGGCTGGCGCGGCGTTGCCGGCGGCGTGATCGAAGCGGGACTCCTGAGGCTCATGGAGCGCGCGGGGTCGTATGCGGGTTCGCTCCATGTCCACCTCGGCCCCGCGATCTGTGGCGAGTGCTACGAGGTCGGCCCGGAGGTACACGAGGCGCTCGGGCTGCATGCGCCGGTGACCCCCGAGCCGGTCGACCTGCGCGCAATTATCGCGCGGCGCGTAGCCATGGCGGGCGTGCGGGTGGAGAACATCACGCGATCCGCCTACTGCACGCGATGCGGGGATTCACCGTTCTTCTCCCACAGGGCAGGGTGTGCCGAGCGACAGGTCGGCATCCTGGGTATCGTTTCCGGCACCCGCTGAACCGGTCGTCAGGCTGAGTCGAGCACTTTGATCGAGCCCGGACTGTGCGGTAGCTGCTTGCACGCCCGCGTCGTCGAAAGCCGGCGGGGATCGCGATTCACGCTCTGCGAGAGATCCCGGACCGACGCCGCGTATCCGCGATATCCGCGACTGCCTGTAGCGAGGTGTCCGGGGTATGAACCGGGCGAAGGCGGGGCCGGCCCGGGCACCCTGCCGAAGAACGACCACTGACCCGCGACAACCTGCACGTTTTTTCGCGCCGGGGTTGCAGATTCGCCTGCATTTCGTTATGTTGCAGACGTGGCGGACCCATCGCCGGGTGCGCATGGAAGTGGGGGACGGACCCCCACTTTTTTATTGATGTGGCGCCATGGACGAATCCCGACTGGACCGGGAGATCGAGTCCCGGGTCGAAGCCATGGGCTTCGAGCTGGTCGAGCTCGAAAAAGCCGGATCGAAGGCGCGGCCGGTGCTGCGCCTGCGGATCGACCTCCCGGACTCGGAGCCGGGACGCGGGGTATCGGTGGAGGACTGCACGCGGGTCAGTCGCGCGCTGCAGCCGTTTCTCGATTCAGAAGCCGGGCTGCCTCCCCGGTACGTTCTCGAGGTGTCGTCGCCCGGCATCGAGCGGCCACTGGTTCGCCCCCGGGACTGGGAGCGATTCGTCGGCCGCGAGATCGCGCTGCACGGTCGTGGCCCGCTCGCGGGTCGTGCGCGGCGGCTCGAGGGGACGCTGCTCGGTCTGGTACGCGGCGAAGGAGACGGCGACGAACGCGTGAGGCTGCGGCTCGCCGATGACGAAGTCGTCGAGGTGCCTCGCGACGAGATCGTTCGCGCGCACCTCGTGTTTCGCTGGTAGTGCGACAATTCGCGGGGCACGGGCGGGTTGAAAGGTTAGAAAGGATTATGGCGAACGCGACACAGGTGCTGGCGGCTTTTCGCGAGATGACCGCCAACAAGAATCTCTCGCGTGCGGAGCTCCACGACCTGATCCGGGACGGGATCCTGGCGGCGCTCGCGCGCCGGTTCGGTCCCACCGTCGAGGCGGAGATCCGGATTGACGAGGAGGCGGGCGACATCCAGATCACGGTCCTGAAGGAAGTCGTGGTGGAAGTCGAGGATCCCGCGCGTCAGATCTCACTCGAGGAAGCGCGGTGGGACGATCCGGAATTCGAGGTCGGCGACGTGCTGGAGATCCCGGTCGAGTTCTCGGACTTCGGACGCAACGCGGTCATGGCCGCGAAGCAGCGGATCATCCAGCGCGTCCGCGAGGGCGAGCGGCAGCGCATCCGCGACGAATATGAAAACCGCATCGGCGAGCTCCTCAGCGGTGAGGTCCAGCAGGTCGAGCGCGGCAAGATCGTCGTCATGTTGAACAAGACCCGCGAGGCCGACGCGATCATTCCGTGGAAGGAGCAGAACCCGCGGGAGCGGTTCCGTCAGGGCGAGCCGATCCGTGCCGTGCTGAAGAAGGTCGAAGAGACGCTCAAGGGGCCGCGGCTGATCCTGTCGCGGGCCGACCCGATGTTCGTGGCGGCGCTGTTCAAGCTGGAGGTCCCGGAGATCTACCAGGGGATCGTGGAGATCAAGGGTATCGCGCGCGAGGTCGGCGGCCGGACGAAGGTTGCGGTGAGCTCGCGCGATGAATCGATCGACCCTGTCGGCGCGTGCGTCGGGCTGAAGGGTTCGCGCGTGCAGGCGGTCGTGGGCGAGCTCGGCGGCGAGCGGATCGACATCGTGCCGTGGCACCCTGACCCCGAGATCTACGCGCGGCGTGCGCTCGCGCCGGCCAAGGTGGCGAAGGTCATCAGCGATTCGGCTCGGCGGGTGATCACGGCGATCGTCGACGAGGACCAGCTCTCGCTGGCGATCGGCAGGAACGGCCAGAACGTGCGCCTGGCGAGTCAGCTCATCGGCTGGCAGATCGACCTGTACGGCAGCCGCGAGTGGCTCGAGCGTGGTGCAGACGCGGCGCTCTTCGGCGGTGGCGAGCAGGAGTACGAGGTCGCTGACTTCCCGCTGCGGGAGCTCGACCTCCCGATGGCCACGCTCGCGGCGCTGGAGACGGCGGGATACCGAACGTTCCTGGACATCATCGACCTCGAGCGCGAGGACCTGCTGCGCATACCGGGCATTGGCCCCGAGCAGGCGGACGAAGTCATCAGGCTCATCGATGAGCTGACCGTGGAAGAGTCCGCGGGCGAAGAGATCGCGGCGGACGGCCCGTCGGCCGAGGAACTGGCCGAGGCGCGTGGGCTCGCCGCGGAGATCCTGGGTCTGCCGTTGCCCAAGCGCGACGACGAAGGCGGGTCGAAAGCGGTCGACTGACCACGGCGTCGAGGCGGGAGACGCGGGGTCGCCTCTGGATCCCGCGTACGATGGCGGGTGAGCTGATCTGGTGTCCATGGAGCACGTGCGGTCGGGCGGCGAGGGCCCCGATACGGGTGCCGGGCAGGATGCCCGGCCCGGAACGGACGCGGGGCGCGAACGGGCGCTTCGGCTGATCGGCCTGGCCGCCCGGGCCGGGACGGTACTGGCCGGCACAGAGCGCGTGCGGGACGCGATACGTGCGGGCCGGCCGGTCCAATACGTGATCGTTGCCGCCGACGCCGCGCGCCACGCCCGCGACAAGCTCATCGCGCCGCTCGAAGCCCGGGGCATTCCGTTCGTCGTGGGGTATGAACGGTGGCAACTCGGTGCGGCGGTTGGTCGCGGACCGCTCAGCGCGGTAGGTCTCACCGACGAATCGCTTGCGGCCAGCGTGCGGCGGCTCGTCGAGGCGAGCGAACCGGGCTCTGATACGGTGATCCCGAAGCCGGAGGGCTCCGATCGAGGCAGAAGAGAGAGACGTAGGGAAAGGTAATCGAGAGCGATGCGCGTCTACGAAGTAGCCAGGGAATTCGATGTTTCCGCTGAGATGCTGATACAGCTTCTCCGTGAGATCGGCGCGCCGGTGCGAAATGAGGCATCGGTCGTGGACGACGCCGTCGTTGCGAAGCTGCGCGCGCGTTTCGAGCGTGAGCGCCGCGCGGGGCATGGCAAGGCGGAGGCCGTCATCGAAGCCGTGATGGAAGACGCGCAGTCGAGCGCTCGCCGCCGGCGTCGCCGGCAGCGAGTCGAGGAGCCGGCGGCTGAGGTCAGCGCCGTTGATTCGTCCGAGTCTCCCGCGGCGGCGGCTGCGGAAGCGATCGCGGCCGAGGCAGCGGAAGCCGCTGCCGAAAGGGGAGCGGAGCTGGTGACGACGGGCGGCGAGGAGCCGACCGGCGTGACTGTCGTGGTCGAGAGCGCGCCGGAGCCAGAGCCGGAGCCGGTCGCCGAAGCGCCTGCGCAGGGCGTCGAGGCGGAAGCAGTCGCGGAGGAGGCGCCGGCCGAGCCCGTCGGACCGGTTGCGGCGCCGGCAGTCGAAGCGGCCGCGGAGGCCCCGGCGGTCGAGGCACCGGCGGAAGCCCCGCCGCCCGAAGTCGAGACGAAGCCGGCCGAGCCCGAGACTCGCCGCCGGCCTCGCCGGGTGACCGAAGGCCTGGTCTGGCCGGGCGGCACCGTCACGCCAGCGCGGCGGGCGCAGGTCCCGCCTGCGGCGAGCGCAGGCCCCGGCGGTCGGGTGCACATCCAGGCGGAGGGCTTCACCAGCGACGGACGCCGGAAGGAGAAGCGCAAGAAGAAGCGCGGCCGGGTCGATCAGGAAGCGGTGCAGAGCAACGTGCAGCGCGTCATGGCCGAGATCAAGTCCGGCGGGAAGAAGCGCCGGCGGCAGCGCATCGAGCCTGGCGCACGTGAGGAACAGCAGGCTGAGCGGGAGCGGATCGCGGCCGAGGAGGCCCAGACCATCCGGGTCAACGAGTTCCTGACCGTGGCCGAGCTGGCGGAACTGATCGGCCGGAGCGCGACCGAGATCGTGGCGAGCGCGTTCAAGAATCTCGGGATCATGGTCACGATCAACCAGCGGCTGGACTTCGACCAGATCGAGCTGCTTCTCGAAGAATTCGGTTTCCGCGCGGTCCGGGAGCTCGAATACGGGGCGGACGTCGAGGAAGAGCTCGACGCAGACAGTCGGCCCGAGGACCTGGTGCCCAGGCCGCCAGTGGTCACCGTCATGGGCCACGTCGACCACGGCAAGACGTCGCTCCTGGACTACATCCGCAAGACGAACGTGATCGCGGGCGAGTCCGGCGGGATCACGCAGCACATCGGCGCCTACCACGTGAAGCTCGGTGACGATCGCGCGATCTCCTTCCTCGACACGCCGGGCCACGCGGCGTTCACCGCGATGCGCGCACGCGGCGCCGAGGTCACGGACGTGGTGATCCTGGTCGTCGCGGCGGACGACTCTGTCATGCCGCAGACGATCGAGGCAATCAGCCACGCCCGGAATGCGGGCGTCCCCATAGTCGTCGCCATCAACAAGGTGGACCTGCCTGCCGCCAACACGATGCGGGTCAAGCAGGAGCTGCTGCAGCACGGTGTCGTGCTCGAGGAGTTCGGTGGCGACGTCCTGTCGGCTGAAGTCAGCGCCAAGACCGGCTTCGGGATCAACGACCTCCTCGAAAAGGTGCTGCTCCAGGCCGAGGTGCTGGACCTGAAGGCCGATCCGGCGCGGCCGGCCAAGGGGACCGTAATCGAAGCACAGCTCGACGTGGGGAAGGGCCCG
>DATMSC010000063.1:0-5512 GCA_035565595.1 Longimicrobiales bacterium
CTCTTCTTCTTCGAGAAGGCACTCATCGAATCGCCCGACGAGGCCAACGCCGAGTACCTGTACGAGATCGGCCTCGCCCATGAGAGGCGGGGCCGCTGTCAGGATGCCATCGGCTTCTTCACGGCCTACCGGGAGCGGGAGTCCACGGGACAGAATGCGGTCGACGCGCGATGGCACACCGGCAACTGCGCGTTCGAGCTGGGCCGTGCCGCGCGCCAGGCCGGCCAACCGACGCAGGCGCTCCATTATCTGAGCATCGTCCTGGATCTCGGGGTTCCCGAGAACGTGCAGGACCAGGCTTGGTACGAGCACGGAGAAGTGCTGTTTGGGCTGGGGAGGGGCGATGAGGCGCTGTTTTCCTATCAGCAGGTGGTCCGGCTCAATCCTGCGCGTACGGGGCAGCTCGTGCAGGCCGCGCTCCGCCGGATCGACCAGATCCGATTCGGGTTCTGAGGCCGAGACCAATCCCGCCATGGTGACGCCCCCATTCCGGTATGATCCTTGAAACACCGCTTCGCCGAGGGGTGTAACAGGCCGCCATGAGATTCCAGGTAATCGTTCTACGAATTCTCGTCGCCTCGGTGCTCGTTGTCGCGGGGGCGTGCGCATCGAGGGGCGGCGCGATCGATCAGATGACGATCGACGAGCTCATGGAGCTCGGACGGGAGCAGTACACGTCCGGGCGCTACGCCGATGCGGTTCGCACGCTCGAGCGTCTGACGCTCGCCTTCGGCTATTCGCGCATGGACGAAGCCCGGTACTACCTCGCCGACTCGTATTTCCGGCGACGCGAGTACCTGAGCGCGGCCACCGAGTTCACCCGGTTGGCGAGCGAGTCTCCGAACAGCCCTTACGCCGTCGAAGCCCGCTACAAGGTGTGCGAGGCGTATTACCATCTCTCGCCCCGTCCCGAGCTGGACCAGACGTATACGCACGCGGCGATCGACAGTTGCGATGCGCTCGTCCTCTATTACCCGGACAGCGAATTCGCGGATCGGGCACGCGAGATGTCGCAGGAGCTCGTGGACAAGCTCGCCCGCAAGCTGTACCTGACGGCCGAGAATTACTTCCGGAATCGGTTCTTCGATTCGGCGATCATCTACTACGAAGACGTCGTCGAGACGTACCCCCAGTCCGAGATCGCACCGCAGGCGCTGTTGCGGATGGTGCAGGCGTATCTCGAGATCGGCTATCCGGAGGACGCGGAGGCCACGCGCGAACGGCTGCTTCGAGAGTACCCCGGGTCCGCGGAAGCTGGCCACGCGCGGGAGATCTCGATCGCGGGCGGCACGTGAGGCTCGGTGTCTTCGGTGGCACGTTCGACCCACCGCACATTGGTCACCTGATCGTGGCCCAGGACGCCTGGTCGGCGTTGGGACTCGATCAGGTGCTCTTCATTCCGGCGGCGGAGCCGCCGCACAAGCTGGACAGGACGATAACCCCGGCGCCGCTGCGGCTCGCCATGCTGCGGGCCGCGATCGGTACCGATGAGCGATTTGCGATCAGTGACCTGGAACTCCGGCGAGGCGGCCCGTCCTACACAGTAGACACGCTCCGGGAGCTGGGTAGCTTGCATCGCGATGCCGAGCTGTTCCTGCTCATCGGAGCGGACCAGTTGAGGGAGTTCGAAAGCTGGCGGGAGCCTGAAGAGATCCGTAAGCTGGCGACCGTCGTCGGGTTCGCGCGGGGGGGAGACGACCTCGATGCCGGGGGCGCGGCTCGCTCCATCCAGGTGACGCGGGTGGATGTCTCGGCAACGGAGATCAGGAGACGCGTGGCCGATGGCGAGCCGATCCGGTACCTGGTCCCTTCCGGAGTCGAGGAGATCATCCGCCGGGAACAGCTGTATCGTCGTCGGCCGGGCTGAACCGTTACGCGGCAGGACCCGAGCGTACGGCCGAGGGTAGGAAGAACGTATCCACGTTTCTAGCTCAGTGATTGTGTATTCATGGTCATGAAGATACTGGACCGCCTGCTCGGGTCGCGTCACGAGCGCGCGGCCAGGAAGCTGCAGCCGCTGGTCGACGAGATCAACGCAATCGCGGCGAGCCTGGCAGCACGGTCCGAAGAGGAGCTGAAGGGCCAGACCGCGAAACTGCGCGCACGGATCGAGGAAGCCACGGCCGATCTGGCCACGGAGCTCGAGAGACTCCGCCAGACCAAGCGGCAAACGGCCGACTCCGACGAGCGGGAACGGTTGTCGGCCGAGATCCAGAAGGTCGAGGAAGAGCTCAACGAGACCCTGCAGGAGGTCCTCGACGAGATACTCCCGGAAGCCTTCGCCACGGTCAAGGAAGCGTGCCGCCGCCTGGTCGGCACCGAGATCGTCGTCACGGGGCAGAAGCTCACGTGGGACATGGTGCCGTATGACGTGCAGCTCATCGGCGCCATCGCGCTGCACCAGGGCAAGGTCGCGGAAATGGCGACCGGCGAGGGCAAGACGCTCGTCGCCACGATGCCGCTGTACCTCAACGCCCTCGCGGGCCGCGGCGTCCACCTCGTCACGGTGAACTCGTATCTCGCTCAGCGCGACAGCGAGTGGATGGGCACGGTCTACCGTTATCTCGGTTTGACGGTGGACTGCATCGACCTGCACGAGCCGAACACGCCCGAGCGCCGTGCAGCGTACCGCGCCGACATCACCTATGGTACGAACAACGAGTTCGGCTTCGACTACCTCCGCGACAACATGGTGCACTCGCTCGAGCAGCGAGTTCAGCGAGGGCACTACTACGCCATCATCGACGAGGTCGACTCGATCCTGATCGATGAGGCGCGGACGCCGCTGATCATCAGCGGCCCCGTCGCTCAGGAGCTGTCGGACACGTATCGCCGGTACAACCCGATGGTGGCGTCGCTGTACCGCAAGCAGACGCGGATCGTGGGCGACCTGATTGCGGCGGCGGAACGGGATCTCGAGGCCGGAAACGAGGCCGAGGCCGGGCTCAAGCTCCTCGCGGCCAGGCGGGGTGCCCCGAAGAACAAGCGCCTGCTCAAACTGTTCGCCGACGAGCCCGCATACCAGCGGCTGGTCCAGCAGACCGAGGCCGCCTACATGCGGGAGAAGCGGCTGCACGAGGTGGATGAGCTCGTGCTGTTCGCGATGGACGAGAAGGGGCACAACGTCCACCTGTCCGACAAGGGGCTGGACGAGCTGTCGCCTGACGATCCGTCCGCCTTCGTCGTGCCGGATCTGTCCGAAGCGGTTGGCGCGCTCGAGCGCGATGAGTCGCTCTCGGTCGACGAGAAGCGTGCCAGGATCGAGGAGCTGGAGCGGGAATACGCGGAAAAGAGCCAGCGCATCCACGCGGTGCACCAGCTCCTCAAGGCGTACACGCTCTTCCACCGCGATGAACAGTACATCGTCGAGGACGGGCAGGTCATCATCGTCGACGAGTTCACCGGCCGCAAAATGGTCGGCCGGCGCTGGTCCGACGGCTTGCATCAGGCTGTCGAGGCCAAGGAGAACGTGACCGTGCGCGGGGAGACGCAGACTCTCGCCACGATCACGATCCAGAACTACTTCAGGATGTACGACAAGCTCGCCGGGATGACGGGCACGGCGGAGACCGAGGAATCGGAGTTCCACCAGATCTACGGTCTCGACGTGATGGTGATCCCGACCAATCGTCCGGTGATTCGAGAGGATCGCCACGACCTGGTGTTCCGGACAAAGCGAGAGAAGTACAACGCCATCATCGACGAGATCGAGCGGCTCCGCAAACTCGAGCTCCCCGTACTGGTCGGCACCGTGTCGGTCGACGTTTCGGAGACGCTGTCTCGCATGCTCCAGCGGCGGGGCATCCCTCACAGCGTGCTCAACGCAAAGTACCACAAGCAGGAGGCTGAGATCGTCGCCGGCGCCGGCATGGCAGGCGCGGTCACCATCGCGACGAACATGGCCGGCCGCGGCACCGACATCAAACTCGGTCCGGGTGTGATCGAGGCGCGTACCATCCGGTGGTGCAGGGATCGGGGAATCGACCTCTCCACGCTCGTGCCCGCGGATCCCACGCGGGACGCGGATCTCGAGTCGAAGCCCGACGATTACGTCGTCGAGGCCGGCGGCCTCCACATCATCGGCTCCGAGCGGCACGAATCGCGGCGTATTGACCGCCAGCTCCGCGGCCGTGCCGGGCGCCAGGGCGATCCTGGGGCCTCGCAGTTCTGCCTCTCGCTCGAAGACGACCTGATGCGGCTCTTCGGCTCCGAGCGCATCGCGAACGTGATGCAGCGGCTCGGTGCCCAGGAGGGCGAGGTCATTACGCACCCGCTCGTGACGCGCTCCATCGGGCGGGCGCAGCGCAGGGTCGAGCTCCAGAACTTCGAGGCCAGAAAGCGCCTGCTGGATTACGACGATGTCATGAACCAGCAGCGCGAGGTCATCTACGACCTGCGCCTCTTCGCGCTCGAGGGCGGCGAAGACCTGAAGGGCGAGATCTGGGAGATGGTCGAGCACGCCATCGGCGACATGGTCGCCGAATACGTGCCCGGCGACGGGAGTCCGGAGGAATGGGACCTTCCGGGCCTCAGGAACCGGCTCCTGCTCGATCTCATGGTCGTCGTCGAGGAGCTGCCGAAGGATGAGGGAACCGAGCACCCATTCGACTCGCCGGAAGAGGTGGAGGAGGTCGTGCTGCGCGTCGTCAGGGACGCGTTCGGCCGAAAGCTCCAGATGTTCGGCGAGCACCAGGAGCGGATCCTGTCGTTCGTGCTCCTTAGCGTGATCGACGACAAGTGGCGCGACCACCTGTACGATCTCGACCACCTCAAGGCGTCGATCGGGTTCCGGAGCTGGGGCCAGAAGGACCCGCTGATCGAGTACAAGAAAGAGGCGTACGACATGTTCGTCGACCTCATGCGCGACGTGCGCAAGACGGTGGCCTCGCTGGTCTTCCGCGCTCAGCTCGCGGTGCCGCAGCCTCGTCCCGCGCCGACCCGTCGCCTGGTGCTCAGCGGCCCCTCGGATTCGCCGGACGACGCGGTTGCACCGCGCAGGGTGGCATCGCCGGCCGCCGCCCCTGCTCCCCGTGGACCGGAGCCGGCTCCTGCACCGGTTGCGGGCAGGGCTCCTGCCGCCGCGGCGCCGGTGGTCACCGGGATCTCGCCGGCTACCCGCGTGGACATGAGCCGCGTCCGCACCAACCAGGAGGACGGTGCTGCCACGGCGCCCCGGCCCGCCACTGCTGAATCCAGGGTAGGGCGGAATGACCCATGCCCCTGCGGGTCCGGGCGGAAGTACAAGAAGTGCCACGGCGCCGGTTCGTAGAGGACAGCGCGAGCCGGGGCGCGGGGCGATGGTGACTTACCGGATCAAGGAGTGGCCGGTCAGGGAACGGCCCCGCGAGCGCCTCGCCAGCGTCGGTCCCGGCGCGTTGTCCAGCCGTGAGCTCCTTGCCATACTGATCGGGAGCGGCACGGAAGGCCGGTCGGCGATGGAGGTGGCTGCCGAGCTGCTCCAGCACGGCGACGGCTCGCTCCGGAGCCTGTCTACCAAGCCCGCATCCAGTCT
>DATMSC010000064.1:0-6494 GCA_035565595.1 Longimicrobiales bacterium
GCGCGACGCCGCCCTCTCCCGCAACGGGCAACGACTCGCCTTCACCCGCACGGAAGGCGCGCAGGTAGGCACGCCCAAGATCTGGACCGCCAACGCCAACGGCGGGAGCGCGGCTCGGGCGACGCAGAACTTCGGATTCGACGGCTCTCCGGAAGTCGCGCCGAGCTGGGCGCCGGACAACAACCGCATCGTGTTCGTGGGCACCGCCTACGGCAACGCAGATCTGTTCATTCTGAACACGAGCAACGGCTCTGTCACCGATCTGGTCAGGACCTCGACTCCCGAAGTGGAGCCGGATTGGAGCCCGGACGGGAACTGGGTAGTCTTCACGTCGGAAAGGAACAACCAGGTCGACATCTTCCGCGTCCGCGTCGCCGACGGTCACGTCGAGCAGCTCACGAACCGCGCCGAGGACGACTACCAGCCCGCCTACCTGCCGGACGGCCGAATCGTCTACGTCGCGGAGGTGGCTGGCCAGCGGCGACTCCGCTGGATGGACCCGGCAAACCCCTCGGAAGTCCACGACATCGACATCGGTCCCGGCGACCCGGGGCACCCGGCAGCGATCTTCTAGACGGACTACTCGCCCGGGCAGCGGCGGCGCGGATGCTCCGCCGTTCGTTGCGCGCGACTTCAGGCGAGCTCGAATCGCCGTCCCGCGCACGTGCGAGTCTGCCGCTGGCGTGACCCGGTTCGCCAAAACTGTGGCCGGGGAAACGGACGTCGGCGAAGCATTGTTTTCGCGGGTCCGCCGCCACCACGGAACCGTCGGGGGTCTCCTGCATGACCTGGATCAACGGTGCGGACCCGAGTCGTTTCTGTGTGGTGGGGTGTGATCTCACCGTCGGTTTCCCGACAACGAACCCCCGAACCCCTCGATTGAATGTTCCGGACTCTCAGACCTGGCCGGCCGGTTACGCGGCCGTGAATGGCATCTCGAAAGGCGCCGGTATCTCGTAGAACTCCCCCATCCCCAGCAAAGCCGATGGCGCCTGCCCGAGCATCTGGTGGCAGGTGCGGGTGAGGTGGGCAGAATCAGCGAAGCCGCAGGCGTGCGCCGCGGCGGAGAGGGTACTCCCTCGCCCGACCGCGAGCATCGCACGAGTCATCCTGCGCCAGAGCACGTAGCGGCGGAAGGGCAGCCCGACCTCCTCGCTGAAGAGGTGAGCAAAGCGGCTTGGCGAGAGGAAAACGGCCCCGGCGACGGCATCGAGGGTGATCTTCGCCGTGTCCATGCGCCGGATGACCTCGAGCCCCTTGATGATCCGAGGATCGAGCTGACGCAGCGGCGGGGGACCGGCGCAGAGCTGCCGCACCACGGAATGGATGAGGCGCGCCGTGTCGGGGGCATCGACCGGGTCGTCCCAGATCGAACGCAAGGCCGGCTGGCACGCGTCGAGCTTGGCCTGCGGGATCTCCGAAACTGGCGCGCGGAGGGAGCGCTGGAGCCATCGCCCTTCGTGAGACTCGGGGTCGACGAAGATCATGGCGAGAAGCGATCCCATGGCGGCGAACTGATGGGGCACGTCGGGCGCCACGATGATCCCCGGTGCGGTCACCCGGGATTCGTCGGGGCCGTGGAGCCCGACGGGTCCGTCGAGGCCGACGGCGATCTGGACCGCGTGATGGGAGTGGCGAGGCACGACGCCGGAGCTCCGCCCCATCGTCAGGAAGCCGCCGTCCCATAGATACCAGCGCGCGCGCCACCCGCTCGAAGTCGGGTCGGCGTTCGAAACGTCCGTCCTTTCCTGCACCGCCGTGCGTCCGTTCCTACCCGGTGTTCCGGAGGGGCGGAGAGCCCGCCACAAGTTTGCCCGCCTGAAGTTAGCTGGTTCGTACAATAGATCCAGCGGCATTGTTCAATCGCCTCGCGGCGCCTCCGGGCAGATTCCCTCCCGTGACGGACGTACCCATCAACCACAAGGGAGGACAACCATGAAGAAGTACGGCACGTGGGTCCGGAGGACCCGGAGGATGCGCAAGGTTGCGGCGATCTCTGGCATTGCAATGGTGGCCATCGGCTTCCTGGCCGGGTGCGCGCACGTGATGACGATGATCCACGGCGGACCCGAGCGTCCGCCGGAGTCGGAGTTCGGGTTCGGCCCCCGGATCTCGACGAACGGGATCTACGAGGTGACGATCGAGCCGACCGAACCGCTCGCGGTGAGGCGCATGCACACGGTGAAGCTGAAGGTCGGCACGGTGGGTGGCGGCGCGGTGGACGGTGCCGAGATCGTCGTCGACGGCGGTATGCCTCAGCACGGCCACGGCCTGCCGACGAATCCGCGCGTGACGCAACCGCTCGGCGAGGGCGTGTATCAGGTCGACGGTGTGAGGTTCAACATGGGCGGCTGGTGGGAGCTGAAGTTCCGGATCGCCTCGGCGGCGGGGACGGACAGCGTCGTCTTCAACCTCGACCTGTAAGGATGTCAGGATCGTTCGATGTCGCGGTCGTGGGCGCCGGTGCCGCGGGTCTCGCCGCGGCCGCGAGGGCCGCGGCGGAAGGGGCGAGGGTGGTGGTGCTGGAGCGCGGTATTCCTGGCGGCGGCCTATTGAGTTTCGTGCGCATCGAGGTCGTGCCCGGGTACCCGGTGGGTCTGAGCGGCCCGGAGTTCGTGGAGCGCGCACTGGACCAGGCCCGGCGCTTTGGCGCCGAGGTCTGGACCCGCGCCGACGTGTCCAGTCTGCGTACGCGGGGAGGCGCCGTAGCGCTGCGCCTCTCCGATGGAGCGTCGGTGACGGCCCGCGCCGCGATCCTCGCGACGGGGCGGGAGGCTCCAGATCTCTCGGCGCCGGGGCTCCGGGCGCTCTTCGGGCGGGGCATCTACGCCGGCGTACCGCCGGTGGTGCCTGAATCGCTCGAGTCGCAGGATGTCTTCGTGGCCGGCGAACCGGTCGCCGCAGCGCGCGCCGCGCTCCGGCTGAGCCGCCGCTGCCGCCGTGTCGTAATTGTTACGCGTGAGGGGCACATCGCCACCCGCCTCCCCGCCCGCCTCTTCGAGCGGCTCCAGGCGCGCGCCGGCATTGTGGTGCGGCCACATGCCGAGATCCTGGAGGCGGCGGGGGTAGAGCGCATTGAGGCTCTGGCGTTGCGGGATCGCCGGAGCGGCAAGGTCGCGTTCCGGACAGCGGCCGCTCTCTTCCTCGTCGGGACCGGCACGCCCCGGACCTCGTGGCTCGAGGGGACGCTCGCGCTCGATGCCCACGGCGCGATCGTGACCTTCCCCGATGCGGTACCGTCGAGAGCACCGCCGTGGCCACTCTCGCGCCCCCCGCTCCCGAAGGAGACCAGCCACCCGTGCGTCTTTGCCGCTGGTTCTGCGCGTCGGCGAGGGGCGGAGCACCTGGAGGGCGTCATCGCGGAGGGGATCAGCGCCGCCCGGGCAGCCGTCCGGTGTGTCCGCGATGCAGCAGATGCCGGCACGGGTAGCGATCCTCCGGTTGCGCGGTAGGCTGCCGACCGGACACGCAGCCACACGCACCTGTCCGGCGAGCTGGTGGCAGCCCGCGACCGAATCCCGGACTGATTCGCGGGGCGAGTCGGGCGCCCGCCCTCCGCCTGCAGCTCGTTCCTGATTCCGCGCGCGCCTGGCCGCTCCGTCCCGCGTACCCCTCCCATGTCGTCATCCCGATCCCTTCCGCTCGAAACCGACGCCCCACCTCCGCGCCGCGACACACCCGTCCAACGCCGCAGCCAGGTTCACCATACAGGGCTGCCGACGGTGTCGCCGACAGGGCTAACGGCTCCTGCGACAGCTCCGGCGCCCAATACACGTCGCCTGTGGAAATTCAGCCGATTCGTTCAAAGAACCCGACGAATTCGTTCAATCGTCCTGGCGTCCGCACCTCCAGCTTTACGCAGCATTTCGACGAACGAGGCAACTCACAGGGGGATGACATGGCGATAATTCGAGTCGGATTGCCGGGCGTCATAGCCGTGGTCGTGGCCGTCGCGTGTGCGGCGTCGATTGCGCAACCAGGGCGCTGGAGCGCCGAAGAGATCGAAGCGATCGGGTCGCTCTGGTTGGGTTCGCTCGAGCCGCTGCCGCCGGACCCCTCGAACCGGTTTGCGGACGACCCCGCAGCCGTCGCTTTCGGCCACAGACTCTTCTTCGACACCCGGCTGAGCTCGAACGGGCAGGTGTCGTGTGCAAGCTGCCACCTGCCCGGCCGCGATTTCCAGGATGGAAAGCCGCGAGGCACGGGGGTGGGGACGACCGATCGGCGTACCATGCCGATTGCCGGGACCGCGTATAGCCCGTGGCAATTCTGGGATGGGCGCAAGGATAGCCAGTGGGCGCAGGCGCTCGGGCCGCTGGAGAGCCCCGTCGAACACGGAGGCGATCGCACTCAGTACGCACACGTCATCGCCGAGCATTACCGCGGGGAGTACGAAGCCATTTTCGGGCCGCTCCCCGACCTGAGCGGTTTCCCACGGCACGCCGGTCCGGTCCCCGATCCCACAGCCCGCGAGGCATGGGAGCGCATGACGCCCGAGAAACGCGAGGCTGTCAACCAGGTCTTCGCGAACATCGGGAAGGCGATCGCCGCCTACGAGCGCCGGATCCAGTTCGGTCCCACGCGCTTCGACAGCTACGCCGAAGCGCTGGTCCGGAATGGCCGTGCTCCGGAGGGGGTGCTCTCCAGGGATGAGGAGGCGGGGCTTCGGCTCTTTGTTGGAAAGGCGAACTGCACGAACTGCCACAACGGCCCGCTGCTGACCAACAACGATTTCCACAACATCGGCGTCCCCATCGCCCCCGGGCTCGCCCCGGACCGCGGGCGCACGCTCGGTGCGCCACAGGTGCTGAGCGACGAGTTCAACTGCAGGAGCCGTTATAGCGACGCCCGCCCGGAGGAGTGCTCGGCGCTCGAGTTCATGGTCGCGGAGGGCGACGCGCTGGAAGGCGCCTTCAAGACTCCGAGCCTCCGGGGTGTGGCCGACAGGGCTCCGTACATGCACGCCGGCCAGTTCGCCACGCTCGGCGAGGTCCTGCGGCACTACAACGACGCACCCGCGGCAGCGGTCGGCCACACCGAGCTCGAGCGGCTGCGCCTTTCCGACAGGGAGCTGGCCCAGCTCGAAGCGTATCTCCGGACCCTCAGCGGTCCCATTGCGGCTGATCCCGAGCTACTCGCGCCGCCGGTCCGGCAATAACAAAAAAACCGATTCTGGAAATCGAAACCACGCGCGCTTGCGTTATCGGAGGGATCCATGGAGAAATCCGATGTCGATGTCATCGACAGAGGGCAGGCAGCTCTCGCGAAAGGGCTCCTCGCTGTTTCAAGTGGGTGACTATGTCACGCTCCAGTGCGGCGGCGAGCCTTCTGCGAGAGTGAACGGACAGCTATCATGAGCGGGGCCGGGGCTGGCCTGTGTGGCGCAGCCCGAAACGACCCGCTCCGCGTCTGCTGAGGCGACGGAGCCCGCAAAGGGGTGCTGCTCGTGCGCGACCTGGATTTGTTTCAGCAGGCGTTGGGGATCACGGCTCCGTGGAAGGTGGTTCGCTCCGAGTTCGACGCCGCGGCGAAGCGGCTGGATCTCTACATCGATTTCGAGCCGGGGGGCTCCTTTCCATGTCCGGTGTGCGGGCGAGCCGGTTGCAAGGCGTACGACACGTCGGACAAGACGTGGCGTCACCTCAACTTCTTCCAGCACGAAGCCTACCTGCACGTTCGCACGCCTCGCGTCCAGTGCCCGCAGCACGGGATCAAGCTGGTCGAGGTACCGTGGGCCAGGCACGGCAGCGGTTTCACGCTTCTCTTCGAGGCCTTGCTGTTGGCGCTCATCAAGGACATGCCGGTCAAAGCGGTCGCTGAACTGGTCGGCGAGCACGATACCCGGATCTGGAGGGTACTGCACCACTATGTCGACCAGGCCCGCGAGGCGGAGGACTTCTCCGACGTGCGCCAGGTGGGCATCGACGAGACCTCGAGCAAGCGCGGCCATAACTACATCACCTTGGCGGTGGATCTGGAGCGCTCGAAGGTGCTCTTCGCGACGGAAGGCCGGGATAGCGGCACACTGGAAGCATTCCGTACGGACCTGGAGGCGCATGGCGGCCGCGCCGAGCAGATCGAGGAGATCTCGCTGGACATGTCGCCCGCCTTCATCAAAGGCGCGAGCGAGCAGTTCCCGGAGGCGGAGTTGACGTTTGACAAGTTCCACGTGATGAAGATCATGAACGAAGCCGTGGACAAGGTTCGTCGCGCCGAGCAGAAGGAGCGGCCGGAGCTCCTCCGTAGCCGCTGGGTTTGGCTGAAGAATCAGCAGCACTGGACGGCAAGACAGCGGGAGACCTTCGAGGCACTCTCGCTGCCCAAGCTCAACCTGAGGACCGCCCGCGCGCATCGGATCAAGCTGGCACTCCAGGAGTTCTGGACGCTCTCGGAACACCTCGCCGAGCCTTTCCTCAAGCAGTGGTACTTCTGGGCCACGCACAGCCGCTTGGACCCGGTCATCGCGGCGGCGCGCACGATCAAGCGCCACTGGG
>DATMSC010000065.1:0-2466 GCA_035565595.1 Longimicrobiales bacterium
ACGCAGGCGAATCGTGTGCCGTTTCTCGCCGGACTCCTCGCCGCGGCGCCAGCGCCAGCGTTCGTGGCTCACGCCGGTGACGGGGTCGAAGCGCCGTCGCACCCGGACCTCGGTGCCGTCGTCGAGAACCCACCTGTCGCGCTCAGCGAACGCCGCCACGACGTCGTCTCTGTGCATGCTCTCGAGGAGGAAACGCCCCCCCGGCGCGAGGACGCGGCGAGCCTCCGAGAGCGCGCGCACGTCGTCCTCGTCCCGCGCGAAGAGCCCCAGCGAGGTGAAGACGTTGAACACCGCGTCGAACGAGCCATCGGCGAAGGGGAGCGCGCGCATGTCGGCGGCGGCGTATCGAGAAGGAAGATGCGAGCCCGCGGCGTCGGCGGCAGCCTGCCGGAGCAGTGCTTCGGAGATATCTGCCCCGAAGGCCGCGTGCCCCGCCTCGGCGAGGAGGTTGGTGTGGCGCCCCCAGCCGCACGGCAGGTCCAGCACGCGCGACCCGACCGGGAGCCCGGTCAGCTCCAGCATCGCGGCAATCTCCCGACGGCTCTGCTCCTCCGGAAACAGCGACACGTGGAGCCGGAAGAAGATGTCGTCGAAGTAGGTGCGCCACCACGGCGTACTGGCAGGGGCCGACATCAGAATCCTACGGGTTCGCGGAAGGTACCATAAACGCGCTCGAGCGCGCTGCGGATCTCGTAGAGCGTGGCGTAAGCGCGTGCACACTCCAAAATCGGCTCGACGACGTTGACACCCTCCCGCGCGGCGTGCTCCAGGCGAGTGAGCGCATCCTGCACCCGGGCGTGGTCGCGGCTGGCGCGCAGCGCCGCCAGACGTTCCCGCTGCCGTTCCTGGCCCGTCGCGTCGATGCGCAGGATTTCGACGTCGCTGGCTTCGTTTCCTTCGGTGAAGGCGTTGACGCCCACGGCGACCCGCCTGCCCGACTCGATCTCGTCCTGCTGGCGGCGGGCGCTGCGCGCGATCTCTCCCTGGAAGTACCCGGATTCGATTCCACGGATCACGCCGCCGATACCGTCGATCTCCGCGAAGATCGCTTCGGCTTCCCGCTCGAGGCGGTCGGTGAGGGCTTCGACGTAGTATGAGCCGCCCAACGGATCGATGGTGCTGGCCACGCCCGTCTCGTAGGCGAGGATCTGCTGTGTCCGGAGAGCGATACGGACAGCCCTTTCAGTGGGGAGCGCGAGAGTCTCGTCGAGCGAGTTCGTGTGCAGCGACTGCGCACCGCCCAATACGGCGGCCATCGCCTGATAGGCGACCCGGACGACGTTGTTCTCAGGCTGCTGGGCCACGAGCGTCACGCCTGCTGTCTGGGCATGGGTGCGGAGGCGCCACGCCTCCGGGTTGCGGGCGCGATACGCATCGCGCATCCGCTTCGCCCATATGCGCCGGGCCGCCCGGAACTTGGCGACCTCTTCGAAGAACTCGTTGTGGACATCGAAGAAGAACGAGAGCCTGGGGGCGAACTCGTCGACGTCGAGGCCCCTGCCGATGGCGCGCTCGACGTATTCGAAACCATTGCGCAACGTGTAGGCGAGCTCCTGCGCCGCGGTCGCGCCGGCCTCCCGGATGTGATAGCCACTGATCGAGATGGGGTTGTACTTCGGCGCGTTGCGGGAGCACCACTCGAACATGTCCACGATGAGCTTCAGCGCCGGCTCCGGCGGGAAGATCCACGCGTGCTGCGCCATGTACTCCTTGAGGATGTCGTTCTGGACGGTTCCCCGAACGACATTCGCCGGCACTCCCTGCTTTTCGGCGGCGACCATGAAGAAGCAGAAGAGGATAATGGCGGGACCGTTGATGGTCATGGATACGGAGACCCGCTCGAGGGGAATCCCTTCGAAGAGCGTCTCCATGTCCTGGAGGCTGGAAATCGCGACGCCACAGCGTCCGACCTCGCCTTCGGCGCGTGGATGGTCCGAGTCGTACCCCATGAGCGTCGGAAAATCGAACGCGACGCTCAATCCGGTCTGGCCGTGTTGCAGTAGGTAATGGTATCGGCGATTCGTTTCCTCGGCGGTGCCGAAGCCGGCGAACTGACGCATCGTCCATAGCCGACTCCGGTACATGGTCGTATACGGCCCGCGGGTGAACGGGTACTCGCCGGGGAATCCGAGGCGGTCCAGGTAATCCCAATCCTCGCCGGGATCTAGCGGCGTGTAGAGCGGTTTTACAGGGTCGCCCGAAACGGTAGTGAAGAGCGCGTCGCGCTCGGCCACCGAGCCGAATTTCGACTCGTATTGAGCGAGCCGGGCGCGCAGCTCGTCCAGCTCCCTCGCCTGGCGGCGCAGCCGTTCGCGCAGCTCTGCCAGCTCGGTGTCGCGTTGCTCTGGTCGCACGTTTCGTTCAGCGGTTGACACGCCAGGGCACGAATGGCACGCGTCGGCTCGACCCGACCCGGGCAGCTCCGACGGGGCGCGGACGTCCGGGCGAACCGCAAGATGATCGGCA
>DATMSC010000066.1:0-4886 GCA_035565595.1 Longimicrobiales bacterium
TCGTGGTCTGGTCGGGCTTCAGGGTGTGGGTAGCGGAGCCGCACTGGATGCAATACCGTCTCGTCTCGAGGGCGGAGAGTACGGCGACAGCGAGGTCGTCTCGGCGACCATCACCCTCGGAATCGTTCACCGGGCTGGGGCTCTGTGGCGGTCCTGCCGCTGGACGATGTGTCCTCCCATGACGGTCTGTCGATTGGGATCAAGGAGGACCGCTCGTGTCGAAACCTCGCCACCGGATGCCGTCGCGTCTCTTGCGCAGGACATTGCTCGCCGCCGTCGCGGTCTGCGGAATGGTGTTCGCGGGGACGGTCGCGACGGCCGCCGCGACGCCGCCCCGTGCTTCCGTTCTTCAGGGCACGGTCGAGAGTGGTGGCGCCGGCCTTTCGAACTTCTCCGTTTCGCTCTATGCGGCGTTCGTCGATCGCGAGCCACGATGGGTTCCGCTGGGCTCGGCCAAGAGCGACAAGAAGGGGAAGTTCCGTCTGAAGTTCGCGGTGCCGCACGGCCTTGCGGGCAGCGATCCGCTCCTGTTCGTCGAGGCGACGCGCGGCCCGGCGATGCTCGCGAGCGCGATCAGCGCGGGACTCGGCACGGTTCCGCAGCGCGTCGTCGTCAACGAACGCACGACGGTTGCGACGGGGAACGCCTTCGCCCAGTTCATCGACGGTCATCGGATCGCGGGCAATCGATACGGCATGACGAACGCGGTCGGCATGGCCGCCAACCTGGCCGATCCGGTGACCGGTGCGGTCGGTTCGGTGCTCGCCACGGCGCCGAACGGGACGGAGACGTCGACGCTCGCCACCTTCAACTCCCTCGCGAACGCGATCGCGAGCTGCGTCACCGATCGGGCCGACTGCAAGACGCTCTTCCGTGCGAGTGCTCCGCCGGGCGGGCCTCCCTCGAAGACCGTCCTCGAGGCTGTCGCGAACGTCGTGAAATACCCCGCCTTCCCGCCGAGCCGCGCGCCGAAGGGCGATCCGGTGTTCGCGCTGTCGCAGCGGACGCCCGTGAACCAGCCTGCGCTGAGCGCGGCGCCGACGAGCTGGCTCCTCTTCCTCAAGATCACCGGAGGTGCGTACAGCGCCCAGGACAGCGACAACCTGATGAACGGCCCCGGCAACTTCGCGATCGACGAGAAGGGGTTCGTGTGGGTCAACGACAACGCCGTGCCGCGGCCGCCCGGAGAGTACGCGTGCGCCGGCCTCAGACTCCTCCGATTCACCCCATCGGGGCAGCCGTTACCCGGCACACCGTACTTCGGCGGAGGTCTCAACGGAGCCGGGTACGGCATCACCCTCGACCCGAACGGCAGAGTGTGGGTGGGCAACTTCGGCTTCCAGGATCCGCCCTGTCTCGACCCGCAGTTCGCCGCCGAGCAGGGCAGCCGACCGGCTCCGCACAACAGCGTGTCCGTCTTCCAAGTCGACGGCACTGCGCTGTCCGGCCCGGACGGATACACCGACGGGAACATCTCGTGGCCGCAGGGCACGGTCTCGGATCGCGCGGGGAACATCTGGATCGCCAACTGCGGCAACGACTCGGTGACGATGCTCCCCGGTGGGGATCCGGCACGGGCCGTCAACATACCGCTCGGGCCGGCGCCCGAAGAGGGGCACCCCCAGCTCAAGCCGTTCGGCGCCACGGTGGACGCGCGCGGCAACGTGTGGATTGCGAACAACCGCGGAAACGCGGTCTCGGTGATCTCACCCGACGGCCGTCTGATCGACACCCTCCCGGGAACGTTCCAGGGCCGAACCGTCCTGAGCCACCCTGTCGGCAACGCGACCGACACGAAGGGCAACGTGTGGGTCGCGAACTCCGATTGGCTGGATTCGCCGTGTCCGACGCGCGCGGAGCTCGGCGAAGCCGAGAATCCGTCGATCACCGCCTTCCGCCAGGACACGCGCAAGCCGTTCCCTGGATCGCCGTTCACGGGCGGGGGTCTGACACTGCCGTGGGGCATCGCGGTCGACGGGAAGGACACCGTTTGGGTGTTCAACTTCGGCGTCGTGCCCGTCGGGCAGACGAGCGACATCCCGACCGGCATCAGCCGCTTCTGCGGCGTCGACACGCGTGCGTGCCCGAAGGGGACGAAGACGGGCGACCCGATCTCTCCGGACACCGGATATCGGAGCGATGCGCTCGAGCGGATCACGGGCGGCCAGTTCGATCCTTCGGGGAACATCTGGCTCACCAACAACTGGAAGCGCGATGCCGACCCGATCGTCAACCCGTTCGGAAACGCGATCGTCGTCGCCGTCGGCGCCGCCGCACCGGTGAGGACGCCGCTCCTCGGACCGCCGGTGTCCGCCGAACGGCGGTGAGAATCGACGGCTCGCGGACGCCGCGTCCAGCGTATGACCTTCGCCGGCACGGGCGAGCCACGGGCGGGTCCGCCCTCATGACGTCGCGAATCGCAGGCGCCACCCTCGCTCCCCGTGCTCGACGCGCTCCTCCAGGAGCATGACGCCCAAGAGGGCCTCGACTTGCTGCCGGGTCATGCCGCTGCGGCGGGCGAGGTCGTCCGCACCCCGCCACACCCGGACGCTCAGAGCGTCCGTCACTCGCGAAGCGTCGTCCGTCCGCGATCTGCTGTCCATCGATCCAGAACGTCGCTGGCTCGAGTCGCCTTCGAGCCCCACCAGCTCCCACACGTCGTCCGCGCTCGTGATGCACGCCGCGTCGAATTCGCGGAGCATCCGGTGGCACCCGGCGGATGCCGCGCTCGTTATCTGTAGTCATGTGTGGTTGTAAGTGGTTGTCAGCGTCGGATGCAGATCGTCCTTGGATGGACGCTCCCGCAGCAGTGTCAGTGACGGCGGCTACGGTGCGATCATGAGTGACCTCGGGCTGTTCGCCTTCCGCTGGGTGCCGACTTTTTCCGGCGTCGATGCCGGCGTGGTGTTCGATCGGACCCAGGGGACGATTCACCCCGGCGCGTGCGATTGGCTGCGTTCTCTGTCCGAGTCGGGCGCGTCTCCAAACACGGTGCGGAACTACGGTCTCCGAGTAGCGGGCTTCCTGAGTTGGCTTCTGGCTCAGGGACTGCATTGGACGCAGGTGAGGGCTTCCACCCTGGTGCAGTGGAAGAACCACCTGTTGGTGACGCCGGTGCGAGGCTCCACGATGGCGACGCCTCGCAAGCCGGCAACGGTCGCCGCGTGGTTGGTCGCGCTGGTGGAGTTCTACAGGTGGGCCGCGCTTGAGGATCTCGTGCCCAGGGATCTGGTCGTGCAGCTGACGGAGGATCAGGTGGTGCGCCCGGGTGCGCGGGGCGGTGAGCACGGGCGGATCCGGAGTGTGATGACGAGATCGTTGAAGGTCCGGCCGGTGCAGGTGGAGACGGCGCCGTTGTGGTTGTCGGAGGAAGCCGAGCGGCGGGCTCTGCTCGAGTTGCCGTTGCGTCCGCGGGACCGTTTCCTGGTGGATCTGCTCTACTTCACCGGGCTGCGGGTCGGCGAAGTACTGTCGCTGTTTCGGCAGGATCTGCATTTGCTCGCCGACAACAGCGCGCACGGCTGCCGGCTCCGCGGGCCTCATTTACATGTCGTGCGGAACCGTTCCGTCAACGGCGCGCGGGCGAAATCTCTGCGGAGTGTCCCGGTGCCGGCGGAGCTGGCGTTGTCGTATCAGGAGGCGTTGTCGGAGCGGCTGAGGCTGCTCGGGGACGACGGGAGCTCGAACGCGATTGTTGCACTGGAGGGCCCGACGGCGGGCCGGGCGTTGACCTACGCGACGGTGGTGGACCTGTTCCGTCGGTGGTCGGACCGGCTGGGGTTCTACGTGCGGCCACATTTGCTGCGGCATACGCGCGCGACGATCTGGTTGCGCGGGCTGGAGGGGCAGGCGGTGGATCTTGATGTCGTGCGGGTGCTGCTCGGGCACCGATCGTTGGCGTCGACGCTCATCTACACGCACGCCAGCGACGAGGCGCTGCGCGCGGCGGTCGCACGCACGACGATGTATTCGGAGGACCGCACGTGACGCTCATCGTCGACACCGCGGAGGCAGCAGGCAGCAAGTCTGGCGGCGGTTGGCGGGATTTCCTGGCGGGGATGTTGAACGAGGAGTGGGCTGTTGGTGCGTGGGATGCGGCAACTGGGATCCTGACGGTCGATCCGTTCAACGAGCTCAACGATTTCCGTGCCTGCCGGCGGCCGGGTTGCGCGAATCCCGCTTCGCGCGTCGACTACTGCCCGCCATGCCAGCGGCGGGCCAGACATGCGGGCGTGAGCGTTGAGGAGTATGCCCGCACCCACCCGAAGGTGAGCTTGGATGCGAGGAGGACGACCCGCGGCTTCGAGCTCTGCGGCATATCCGATGAGGCGGGCGTCCGCTGCGGGCGGGCGATGACCACGCGGGGTCTTTGCCCCACGCACTACGACCTGTTCGCGAAACGCTGCAAGAAGTCGGAAGCCGCGCTCACCGATCACCGGCTGGAGGCATTCGTCGCCGATCGGGTGGGGAAGTACGTGTTCCCGTCAGTCCCGTGCCCAATTGCGTCGTGCGGCAGGATCCTGTCACACAGCATCAGCAGCGGCCTCTGCGATTATCACGACTCCGGGCTGCGGGCGGCGCGCCGCAAGCAGCCTGCCCTCACGATCGAGGACTTTATGGGCTCGAACGTGGTGCTGGAGCGTCACCAGCTCGCGCTCGGGTCGCTGAGTGAGCCGTTGCGCACGGAGCTGCTGTTCGTCATCCAGCAGTATGCCGATCGCGGCGTGGGTCGGGTGATGATCAGCAAGCTGCGACCGTTCATCGACGACATCGCCGCCGACCCTCACACCGATCTGCTGGAGTGCTTCCGGTCGCATGAGCACTCCATCCGCCTAAAGGGGGTGCGGGCGGTTGGCATGCTGCTGCTGGAGAAGGCGCATCGCCGG
>DATMSC010000067.1:0-7462 GCA_035565595.1 Longimicrobiales bacterium
GGGCCCACCCCGCGATCCTGCACGGCGGGTACGGCGGAGGCGACGAAGCGGCGCTGCACCGCCGATGGGGATCGGCGCCGCTCGTGTTCGAAGGTCGGGACCGGGTGGCCTCTGCGCGTGCCGCCGTAGCCGCTGGTGCGACGGTGCTGATCCTGGATGATGGCTTTCAACACCGGCGCCTCCGGCGGGATCTCGACCTGGTTCTGATCGCCGCGGAGAGCTGGGAACCTCGGCCTCGGCTATTGCCGCGCGGACCGTGGCGCGAGCCACCCTCGGCGCTCCGGCGCGCCGGGGCGATCGCGGTGACCAGGAGAGTGGTCCCGCCGAGTGTGGCCGAGGCGGTCCGGGACGACCTGCGGCGTATTCAACCTGCCGCGGTCGTGCTCGGCTTGCGTCTGGAGCCGCGGGGTTGGACCTTACTCGGCCCCCCGGAGGAGGGGGACCCCGGCGTATCCGGGCCTTCGGGCGAAGTCGTCGCGCTGGCAGCGATCGCGCGGCCCGACTGGTTCGTGGAGAACGCGCGTGCGGCAGGCGCCACGATCGGGGATATCGTGGCATTTCCAGATCACCACACATATGGCGACGATGACATCGAGCGGATCCTCCGCCTCGCCGGGGAGCGACCGATCGTGACGACGGCGAAAGACGCAGTCAAGCTCCAGGCGCTGGCGGCGAGGACCGAAGTCTGGATTCTGGAGCAGCATGTCGTGCCGGAGCACGGCGCTGAATCGTTTGGCGAACTCCTGGATGGGCTCCTGACATGAGCCAGCGGTCGGCGGATATCCTGGTCATCGGCAGTGGCATCGCCGGGTTGACCTTCGCGCTGAAAGCCGCTGCGCACGGCCGGGTCGCGCTGGTCACGAAGAAGGAGCGTGCCCGGTCGAGCACCAATTTCGCACAGGGCGGGATCGCCGCGGTCATGGATCCGGAGGATTCCTTCGACCTGCACGTGCGTGACACACTCGTCGCCGGTGCCGGGCTGTGCCACACGAGCGCAGTGGTCGAGCTGGTGCGGGAAGGTCCGGAGCGGGTCCGGGAGCTGATGGCGTGGGGCGTCCGGTTCAGCCGCAACGGCGACCGGCTGTCGCTGGCTCGGGAAGGCGGCCACTCCCGGCGCAGGATTCTCCACGCAGCCGACCTGACGGGTCGCGAGATCGAACGGGGGCTGCTGGCGGCCCTGGCCGAGCACCCGAACGTCGAGCTGCTGGAGGACCACATTGCAGTGGACCTGCTGGTCGCGGAGTCCGGGCCTGGCGGGCGGCGCTGCGCCGGCGCACTCGTCGTCGACCGCAACACGTCGGAGCCTATCGAGTTCAGGAGCCACGTCACGCTGCTCGCGACGGGCGGTCTCGGGCGCGCCTTCCGGCACACGACCAATCCGGATATCGCAACAGGCGACGGCGTGGCGATGGCGTACCGCGCCGGCGTGGCTGTGGCGAATCTCGAATTCGTGCAGTTCCACCCGACGGCGCTCTACCCGGCGGAAGGGAGGGCATTCCTCATTTCCGAAGCCGTTCGCGGTGAAGGCGCGGTGCTGGTCACGCGCTCGGGGAGACCGCTGATGGAAGGGCGGCACCCGCTCGGTTCGCTCGCGCCGCGTGACATCGTGGCGCGTGCCATAGACATGGAGCTCAAGGAGAGCGGCGAGCCCTACGTGCTCCTGGACCTGTCGCCGATCCCCGCGCGCGAGGTCGAGTCGCGGTTCCCGAACATCCTGGCCGAATGCGAACGTCGGGGCCTCGACATCAGGCGGGAGCCGATCCCCGTCGTCCCTGCGGCGCACTACGCTTGCGGCGGCGTCATGACCGACGCGCAGGGCAGGACCACCCTGCCAGGCCTCTATGCCGCCGGCGAGGTGGCGTGCACGGGGGTACATGGCGCGAACCGACTCGCGTCCAACTCGTTGCTCGAAGCCGTCGTGTTCAGCCACAGGGCGTCGCTTTGCGTACCCGCCGAAATCGAGCGGGGTGCAACGCTGGCGGCCGGCCGGGCGTCATTGCCTCGGGGTGCCGTCGCATCTCCACGAACGGTCAGTGGTCGGCCGGTGGGTGAAGTCGACGATCCCAATGCGATCGCCGCGGCGATCCGTGATACGATGTGGGAGAACGCCGGCATCGTCCGGACCGACGCCCGCCTCGAGCGGGCGGAAAGCGAGCTCACAGACCTCCGGGAGGCAGTCGCAGCGGGTTACTGCGGGAACCCGAACGACGCGACGTGGGTCGAACTCCGCAATCTGTGCGAGACGGCGCTCCTCGTCGTGAAGTGTGCCCGGTGGCGCAAGGAGAGCCGCGGACTCCACTACAACGCGGACCACCCGTACCGCGACAGCGAACGGTTCCTGCGAGACACGGTGCTGTCTCTGGCGCCGTGAACACGACGGCGCCGGTCGACCACAGGTTTCGCCGGGTGGAGCCGGTGCAATGAAGGTTACTGTCGTGGCGATCGGCAGGCCGCGGCGCCCGGTTGCGGACGCGATCGAAGAGTACGAGGCCCGCGCCCGACGCTACTGGAGCCTCGACATCGTGGAGGTTCGCGCGGTCAAGGGCACGGATTCCGATGTTGCCGCAGTCCGCCGGGCCGAGTCGAAGCGGCTCCTGGAGCGGGTTCCTGCAGGCTCCGAGGTCGTTCTGCTCACGCGGCTGGGCGAGCGCTGGAGCTCGGCGGATCTGGCGCGCTACCTCGAGGAGCTGGCATTGCGGGGGCGACCCGGTGCCGCGTTCCTCATTGGAGGCGCCGCCGGCGTGGATGAGGCGGAGCTGGGGCGCGTGGACCGGCCTCTCTCTCTGTCGGGGATGACGCTGCCCCACGAAATCGCGCGGCTCGTGCTGGCGGAGCAGCTCTACAGGGCGGGCACGATCCTGCGGGGTGAGCCGTACCACAAAGGGGGCGGGTAGGCCGCGCCGCAGCGCACGGCGACGGCGCCTGTCGGCGCTGCGTCGTTCCAAAGTGAATGGGAGGCGGTTCTGAGTATCGAAATCATCGTGGAGCCGCTCGGAGGTTCCCGGCTCGTCCGGGACTATCTCGCGGGCGATCCGGGCGTTGCATCTTTCTACACAGGTGCCCCATGGGACGCCGGCGCGTATGAGCGCAAGGCCGCGGAGGTCGACGAGCGGTTCGACGCTGGCCGGCGTGAGGCGATGGCCAGGGCGATCCGGCCCACGTCGGCAGGTGCGGCAAGGCGGCTGGAGGAGATCGTTGCCGGCAACGGTTTCTTCGTTACGACCGGCCAGCAGGCGGGTTTTCTCACCGGGCCGCTGTATACCGTGTACAAACTGCTTTCCGCGGTCAGGCTGGCGGAAGCGCTCGAGCGTGTGCTGGAGCGTCCTGTCGCGCCGCTCTTCTGGATAGCGTCCGAAGATCACGACTGGGAGGAAGCCAGCCGCGCGACGATCATCGACGCGAACAATCAGCTCCATGAGCTCCGCCTGCCGGGGCCCGACGGGTCGACGACGTTGCCCATGGCGCGACGCGTCCTCGGCGACGACGTCGCCAACGTGGTCCGCCAGCTCGGGTCACTGATGCCGCCGACGGAGTTCGCGGGTGATCTGATGGACGTCGTCGCCCGATGTTATGCGCCCGGGAGGAGCGTTGTAGAGGCGTTCGGCGAGATGATCGCCGATCTGTTCGCCAGGTTCGACGTCCTCCTGGTCGACGCCCACGATCCCGCATTGAAGGAATTGAGCGCCGGCATCCTCGCGCGCGAGCTTGAGAACGCATCGCACCACGAAGCCCTGATCACCGAACTCACCCGGCGACTCGCCGAGGCCGGCTACGACCCGCAGGTCCAGGTCATTCCCGGTGCCACCAATCTCTTCTTCGAAGATGAGGCAGGGCGACAGCGAATCCTGCGGGATGGCGATGGCCTGGTTCTGCGTGGAACCGGTCGAACCTTCACGGCCGGCGAAGCGTTCGACCTGATCCACCGTGAGCCGGCCCGATTCTCGCCCAACGTTTTCCTTCGACCGGTGGTGGAGAGCGCGGTGTTTCCGACGCTCGCGTACGTGGCCGGGCCGGCGGAGCTCGCCTACTTCGCCCAGATCGGCTGCCTCTTCAGGGCGCACGAGATCGAAATGCCGATCGTGTTTCCCCGCGCGAGCGTGACACTCGTGGAGCGGAAGGTCCGTAAAGTCATGGACAAATACGGTCTCGATCTCGCCAGCATGCGGGTGCCGCCGCACGAGCTCATCAACAGCGTCGTGCGAGACCGGCTCCCCGAGCCCGTAGAGCAGGCGCTGGCCGCGCTGGGCGAGCGGATCGAGGCGGGGTACCGGGACCTCCTCGCCGCGGCAGTACGGATCGATCCCACGCTGCAAGGGCCGGTCGACCGCGCCCGGAAAGCAAGCGCCCGGCAGATCCGCGACGTCGAGGCCAAAATCGTTCAGCTCGCGAAGAAGCAGCAGGAGATTCAGGTCGAGCAGCTCGGGAAGGCGGGGGTGAATCTGTATCCCGATGGCGCGCCGCAGGAACGGGTCCTGAACGTGCTGCCCTACCTGGCCCGGTACGGCCGTGGGCTGCTCGGCGAGATCGCGGCCGCGATCGAGATCGTGCTGAAGCCGGAGGCTGCGGCGTGGTCGGGCGTCGAGTGCGGGGATTTTCGGGCCGCACCGGCGTAGGCGACGTAACCAGGCGCGGCCGCGCAACTTGCCGGTGCTCGAAGCGCTGGCATAACTTGGACTCACTATGTGGTTCGCGCTGCTGTTCCTCATCATCCTGATCCCGCTCGCCTCGATCATCCTGGACTCGCAGCTCGGCAGAGCGCTCGCTGCGCGGCTCGAGCGCCGGCCACTCCAGGGCGACGAGGCGCTGGAACGGCGCCTGTCGCTCCTGGAGTCCGAGGTCGAGCGGATCGGACGCGAGCTCCAGAGACTCGAGGAGGAGAGCGAATTCCTGCACCGCCTGCTCGCGAATCGCCCCGGCTCTGCGGGGCAACTGCCGGCAAATGAGCGCGACGGCTGAGGAGGCTGCCGGCGCCAGCGCCTCTCCACACGCGCGGTGGGTTGCCGCCGGCATCTTCCTGAGCCGTATCTCCGGGTTCTTCCGACAGAGCGTACTCGCCTTCTATTTCGGCACATCGCTCTACGCCGACGTATTCAACGCCGCGCTCCGCATGCCCAACGTGCTGCAGAACCTCCTGGGGGAGGGGACGCTGAGCGCGTCGTTCATCCCGGTGTACGCGGAGCTCCTCGCCCGAGGCCGCCGCGAAGAAGCCGGACGGGTGGCCGGCGCCGTGCTCGCGCTCCTGACCGCAGTCGCGGGGGCGCTCGCGATCATCGGGATCGTGTTTGCGCCGGTGCTGGTGGACGTGTTCCTCTGGGGGTTCGAAGGGGAACGCCGCGCGCTCGCGATCACTGTCACCCGCATCGTGTTCCCCATGACGGGTACGCTGGTGCTCTCGGCGTGGGCGCTGGGGATCCTCAATACGCACCGCCACTTCTTCGTTTCGTACGCCGCACCGGTGTTGTGGAACGCGGCGATGATCGCGACGCTGGTGTTCCTGGGCGGACGGCTGACGAGCGACCGGCTCCTCATTGCGCTGGCGTGGGGCGCGTTCGTCGGAGGCGTCCTCCAGTTCGCCATCCAGTTGCCGTGGGTCATCACACTGCAGCGTGAGCTGCACGTCAGGTGGGGGCTGGGTCTGGAGGGTGTCCGGACCGTGGTCCGCAATGCCGGTCCTGCGATCCTGGGGAGGGGCGTCGTGCAGGTCAGCTCGTGGATCGACCTCGTCCTCGGATCGTTTCTCGCCGTCGGCGCCATTGCGGCGCTCGGCTACGCCTCGATGCTCTACATCCTGCCGGTCAGCCTGTTCGGGATCTCGGTGGCGGCAGCCGAGCTGCCGGAGCTCTCGCGCCACCACGCAGTCGAGGGTGCGGCAGCGCAACTGCATGCACGGGCCAACGCCGCACTGCGACAGATCGCGTTCCTCGTCGTGCCGTCGGTGGTGGGCTACATCGTGCTGGGCGACTATCTCGTGGCCGGGCTATTCCAGCGCGGCGATTTCGGGCCGGCGGACACTCGCCTCGTGCACCTGGTGCTTGCGGGCTACTCGATCGGGTTGCTGGCATCGACCGGCTCGCGGATGCTCTCGTCGGTGTTCTTCGCACTACGCGACACGCGCACGCCGGCGAAAGTCGCGGTGGTGCGGGTGGCGGCGGCGGGCGCGCTGGGTGTCGCGCTGATGCTGCCGCTGGATCGCGTCGCGATATCGCCGGAGCTGCGGCTCGGTGCGCTCGGCCTCAGCATCGCGAGCGCGGCGGGCTCATGGGTCGAGTGGTCGCTGCTGCGCCGATCGCTCCGGGAGCGCATCGGCAGGGTGGGCACGGGAGCCGGCCCGCTCGCACGGATGTGCATTGCGGCTGTACTGATGGCTGTCGTGGTCCGGATCGGCATCGCCGCGCTGCCGCAACTCCCCGCCATCCCCACGGCGGCGCTCGCACTGCTGCCGTACGGCGCCGGCTACTTCGTCGTGGCGCACCTGCTTGGCATTGAGGAGGCCGCCCGGACGCTCGGGCGCTTCGCCCGCCGGTGAGACTCGCGCGCCCCGGAGCTTCTTCCGTCCCGACCAGGCGCCCGGCCGCGGCGCGACGGCCAATGACGTAAGTCCCACGGAAACGGCTGTAGCCAGGAGGGTACAAGGAAGCTCGTGGAGTGGCGCGGCCGCGCGACGGCGCGCATGGCAGATCGGAGCATGGCCCTGCATTGACGGAGATCCTCGAACGCAAGCTGAAGCACCTGCCCGCGCGGCCCGGCGTGTACACGTTCCGGGACGCGAAGGGCGAAATCATCTACATCGGGAAGGCGAAGTCGCTCCGATCCCGGGTGCGCAGCCATTTCGCGGTGGACGCATCCACCTCCCCGAAGAACGTGGAGATGGTGAGGCGAATCGCCGATGTCGACACGATAGTGGTGGGCTCGGAAGCGGAGGCGCTCCTGCTCGAAGCGAATCTCATCAAGGAGCACAAACCCCGGTTCAACGTCCAGCTTCGGGACGACAAGCGTTACCCGTACATCAAGGTTACGGTTCAGGAGCCCTTCCCGCGCGTGTGGGTCACGCGGCAGCTGGAGAACGACGGCGCCAGGTACTTCGGCCCTTACACGGACGTCGGCGCGATGCGCCAGGCGCTGGAGCTGATCAAGCGCCTGTACACGGTGCGGAGCTGCAGATACGATCTCCCGCGGGAGAAGCCGGACCGGCCGTGCCTGGATTACCACATCGGGCGGTGTCACGCGCCGTGCGTCGGCCTCCAGAGTGAGGCGGATTACCGCCGCATGACCGACGAGATCATCGACGTGCTCTCGGGCGGGATCGACCAGGTGCGGCGTCGCGTCACGGCCGAGCTGGAGGCTGCCGTGGAGAAGCTGGAGTTCGAACAGGCGGCCACCCTGCGCGACGTGCTGGCGGGGCTCGACGCCATGGAGCGGCGGCAGCGGGCTTTCGACGTCCGCGGGGGTGACCAGGACGTCG
>DATMSC010000068.1:0-4618 GCA_035565595.1 Longimicrobiales bacterium
CCCGGGTGCCCGCGACAGGGATGGTGCCGAAATCCGGGCACCGATGTTGCGGCCGACCCACCAGGTCACAGACCATGCCAGCCCTGCCGGGCGCCCTGTTTCGTTCATGACGGAGGAGCCGATGGCATACTACAGCAGCGAGTTTCGCCGGGGTGGACCGTACTGGCAGTACGACGAGGACTACGATCTGGAGTTCGGCGGACGCGGCTACGGTGAGTGGCGCCGCCAGGCACGCAGGGCTGGCGAACGCTATCCGTATCCCTATCCCGGGCGCCGGCCACGATTTCGGGACTACGCGACTCAGCGCGATTACAACGCGCGCTTCGGGTACGAGCGGCCCGCACCTGGATACGGCAGGCGGGGCGGAAGGGGATATTCGCGATACGGATCGGCCCGTGGGCGCCCGGGCGAGATCGGATCCTACGACTACGATTTCCCCGGACCCGAACGCGTGCCCTACGGGCACTCCGCGGTCGACCGGTGGCCTGAGAGCGGCCACGACCTGGATCACCCGCTCCCCGGCGAGGAGCGCATGAGTGACGAGGAGATCCGCCGCGCGGTGCTCGAGAACCTGTTCGATGACACCTGGATCGATCCGAACGACATCGACGTCTCGGTGGATGACGGGATCGTGACACTGCGCGGCGAGGTTGCCGATTTCATGGAAGCGCGCTACGCCTGGGACGACGCATGGGAGACCATGGGTGTGCGGGGGGTCATCAACCACCTGACGGTGCGAACGGACTTGCCCGGGCCAGAGATGGCGATGCCGCAGACGGCCTCTGGCCGGACACGGCGAGAACGTCGCTGATCTCTCTCCGCCGAACGTGCGTGGCCGGGCTCACGCCCGGCCGCGTGCCCACTCGAGCAGGTGCGCGGTGTTGATGATCGCGATGTGAGTGAACGCCTGGGGGAAGTTGCCGAGGAATTCGCCAGTGTTCGGATCCAGCTCCTCGCTGTACAGACCAAGGTGGTTTGCGTGGCGGAGCATCCGCTTGAAGATACGTTCACCCCGCTCGACATCGCCGGTCAGGATCAGGGCATCGGCGAGCCAGAACGTGCATATCGAGAACACGCCCTCGTTGCCCGGCAGGCCGTCGTCGTTCACGTACCTGAAAACCAGCTCCTGGTCTTCGCTCGTCAGCTCGCGCAGTGTGGCGGCAACTGTCGACTTTACGCGCGGATGCTCCCGTGGGAGGAACCGTACGACCGGGATGAGCAGGTTGGCAGCGTCCAGCGCCTCAGAGCCGTAATACTGCACGAACGCCTGCTTCTTCTCACTCCAGCCGTGCTCCATGACATCCGCGTGAATGCGTTCACGCTCATGACGCCAGCGATCGATGTCGGCCGGCAGATCCAGCTCCTCCGCCATCCGGATCGCGCGGTCGAGGGCCACCCAGCACATGATCTTGCTGAAGACGTAGTGCTGCGCTCCGGCCCGTACCTCCCAGATCCCTGAATCCTTCCGCCCCCAGTTTCCTGCTACCCAGTCGGCGAGTCCCGACAGGAGCGCCCAGAGGCCCTCCGTCATGCGGTTCTGGTTGTGCCACAGATACGCCGCTTCCAGGACCTCGCCGTAGACATCGAGCTGGAGCTGGTCGTAGGCGCCATTACCGGCTCGCACCGGCGCCGACCCGCGATACCCTTCGAGGTGATCCAGCGTCCGCTCCCGGAGGTCCCGTTCTCCGCCCACGCCATACATGATCTGGAGGTGGTCACCCGACTTGCGAGTCACCCGCTTCAGGAAGTCCATGAAGCGGTTCGCCTCGTCGTACTGGCCGAGGACATGAAGCGCGTACAGCGTGAACGCCGCGTCGCGTAACCACGTATAGCGGTAATCCCAGTTGCGCACGCCGCCGATCTCTTCGGGCAGCGAGGTCGTGGGGGCGGCGATGACGGCACCTGTCGGCGCGTAGAAGAGCAGCTTCAGGACCAGGGCGCTCCGCTCCACTTCAGCGCGGTACGGCCCACGGTACAGGATCCGGGCGACCCATTCGTCCCAGAACGCGGCCGTGGCGTCCAGTTTCGCCTGCGAGTCGTAGGACTCGATCGGGTGCACTTCGTCGTCGTCGTAGCGCAGCACGAACCAGATGGCGTCACCCGCTGACAGGCGCAGCCGTGTCCGGACAGCGCCGCGTTCCCCGTCCAGCTCCCACCACAGGTCCGGCACCGACGAGAGCGCAACAGCCTCGTCGTCGTCGTCCGTCGCGAGGACGCCGTGCCGACGCGGGCGAAGCCTCACCGGCGACGTGGCGTAGTCGAAGCGGGGTTCGAAGAGCACTTCGACCTCGACCTGGCCCCGCGTGCAGCGCACGCGACGGTGCAGCTCGTGATACGCGGAAAGCTCACGACCCCGTTCGAGTGATGGCATGAAGTCCGTGAGCTCGACAACTCCACCGCGGTCCGTGTGGAACGTCGTCACGAGAATGTTCGTGGCCGGCAGATATCGCTGCTCGGAAGTGTACGGAGCCAGCGGCGATATGCGGAATCGACCACCCCGCTCATCGTCCAGGATTGCGGCGAACAGGCTGGCGGAATCGAAACGCGGAAAGCAGCACCAGTCGACGGAGCCATCGAGTCCGACCAGCGCCGCCGTCCGCATATCGCCGATCAGGCCATAGTCCGCAATCGGTTTGTAGCCAGGGCTCGGCGTCGAACCCATGCGTTCCTCGTTGACGTGGCGTCCGCTCCCCGGCGCGCCGGTGGACTGGCCACCCATCTCGCGCAGCCAGTTCGTGTTATACCCTACGCACCGGAATCGGGTCAGTGGTTCTCCCGGGACTCGATGCCGTCCTGGATGGGTCGCGTGGGAGGCTCATACGTCTGCCCTCTGGACAGCGCCTGGTGCGTGTCCGACGCACCATAGAGGTCGCCTTTCGGATCGTCCATGAGGTGGTCGGCTTCGGGGCTGGAGAGGTCCGCGGGAGAGTCGGCCCGGATGCCGGCGCCCGCCGCGTCAGTCACTTCGATGTCAGCGGCCTCGTTGCTCTCGCCACGGACGAGCTCGTCGACCACCAGATCGTTCTCGAAATCCGTGAGCCCCAGAACGTCCGCGACGATCGACTCGGCGACCTGCAGCTCGTGCTCGGAGCCGACCCGTCCCATCAGGCGGACCCGGCCGTTCCTGACTTCGATGTCGATGAGGTCCGGGTCCAGATCGGGCGACTCGTCGAACTCCTGCGCGATCAGCTCGGCGAGCTCCTCGTCATCCATGTCATCGACATGGAAGACGTCGTCGAATCCCTCTGTCATGGCCAGCCTCCCATCGTCGTGCGCGCCGCCGCAGCGGCGGGCGCGCGCCCGCCTCAGAACCGGTAGGAGACGCTGGCGCTGACAATGTAGTTCTGGGCCCACTCACGTGTCGGCAGCGTCGGATCGATATCGAGGAACGCTACCGGTGTGTTCATGCGATAGAGCAGTACCTGTCCGTCGGCGCGAAGCGTCACCCGGCCGAAAGGGAACCATTCGACCCCGGTTCCCACATGTGCGGCGAAAGTCGTGCCGAGATCGAACTGCTCTTCGAAGGGGAGCAACTGGTCGAATGTATCGTTCTCCGTGAGGCGGAGCACGACGCCGCCACCGGCGGCCACGAAAGGCATCAGGTTGTAGAACGTCCGCGGGCCTGTGACGTCGAAGCGAAGCGAACCGCCCACGTGGAGCATGGAAAGGTCCGCTTCACCTGCTTTGACGATTTCGTCAGTCTCCGAATCCACTGCCCAGACGATCCGGTCCGTGGAGATCACCCCTGTCTGGGCTTCGATGTTGAGCGGACCGGTCGCCCTGATCGTGAGGCGAAGGCCAACGATCCGGCCATCCCGCGGTCCGACCTCTGCCGAGCCCGGATCACCAAAGAAGTATCCGGCGAACACGCCCGCGGCCAGATTCTCGTCGATGAACCGATAGGGCGACGAGATCTGTTGCGCATCGAGCAGGGCCGGAAATGCGGCGATGGCGGCGAGGCCGAGTATCGTGGATGCGAACGCGTACGATCGTGCCATGCTGTCCATTGGGTTCGAGGTCACTCGGCGTCGGGGCCAGCGGCCGGAAGCTAGACGCACGCCGATCCGCGTGCAAGCCAATTTCGCCGTTGACATTACTATGGACCGCGGCTAGTGTTCCGGCGAGCCGGCGATCTCCGTTGCCATGGCCAGCCGGCGAAGAAGCCCGATTCCCGCGGGTGCACGCGATTGCCGCCCTTTCGCGGGCAGTCGCGGGGCCGCCCCCGCCGCCAACCCTCGTGTGCCTTCAACGCCGGAACTCCACACGATACGACGAATCCGAATGCGCTGGCGGAGCATCTGGTCGACTGCCCGGCGGGCTGGTGTCGGGCTCGCCACCCGGATCGCGACGCTTTCGCGCCCCACTGGCGCACTTGCGCTCCCGCGACGATGCGCCGGATTCGTCGTCGTTCTCGCGCTCATTGCGTGCAACGGCGATTCGACTGGACCGGGACAGCGCGACTACATCATCCTCGTCGACGGCGGACAGTACCAGTTCACGACGCCGGGCACACTCCTCAGCGAGCCGTTCCGGGTCGTGGTCGTAGATCCGAAGATGTCCCGCCTCGTACCCGGCGCCAGCGTGGAATGGATGATCATATCTGGCCCTTCCGGCGGGG
>DATMSC010000069.1:0-2417 GCA_035565595.1 Longimicrobiales bacterium
GGCGACCCTTCCGCTCAGGAGCCGGTCGGCGGCGCGCCGAGATATTTCCCGCATCATGACGCTCTATCTCGCATCGAGGGGCAGCCAGCTCGCGCTCTGGCAGGCCGAGTACGTCAGCGCGCGCATCCGTGCGGCCCGACCGGACATCCGGGTCGAGATCCGCATCGTCCGGACGACCGGCGATCGAATCACCGACGTCCCGCTCTCGCAAGTGGGCGACCGCGCGCTCTTCACCAAGGAGGTCGATCAGGTCGTACTGGACGGACAGGCGCACGCTGCCGTCCATTCGCTCAAGGACCTGCCGACTCAGACGCCCGACGGCCTGGCCCTCGGTGCAATCACGGTACGCGAAGATCCCCGCGACGCATACGTTCCGGCACCGGGTCGACCGGCGCGGCTGGCGCGGCTGCCGAAGGGCGCCCGGGTGGGTACAAGCTCGCTCCGGAGGCGCGCATTGCTCCTCCACGCCCGCCCCGATCTCGCCGTCGACGACCTGCGCGGAAACCTGGACACGCGCCTCGCGCGGCTGGAAGCGGGCGACTACGACGCGGTGATCCTGGCCGCGGCGGGAATACGGCGGCTCGGCCGGGAAGAGGTCGTCGGCCAGTGGCTGGAACCGCCGCAGTGGTTGCCGGCAGCCGGCCAGGGCGCTCTGGCTATCGCAATTCGCGCGGACGACGAGGTCACTCGACAGATCGTAGCAGCGCTCGACCATTCCGATACCCGCGCCGCGACTACCGCCGAGCGGGCGTTCCTGGCTGAGCTCCAGGGCGGATGCCAGGTCCCGATCGGCACGCTTGCGACAGTCGAGGGCGAGTCGCTGCGCGTGTCCGGTGTCGTCGCCGACCTCGAGGGTCACACGGTTGTGCGTGGCGAGACGCAGGGGGACCTGCGTGATGCGGCGGCACTCGGACAGCGGCTCGCGGATGAGCTGCTACGGCGAGGTGCGCGAGAGATCCTCGACGCGATCCGGCGCACGGACATGAGCACACGTCCCCCCGCGGAGACACCATGACCCCACCAAACACGCCCCAGGCCAGGATCCTGGCGGATACGGCCGAGCTTGTGCGGCGCTTTGGCCGGCCGCGAGACCGGCGCGTCGTGTTCACGAACGGCTGTTTCGATGTACTGCACGCCGGCCACGTCGCCAGTCTTGTCGCAGCGCGGAGTCTTGGGGATGTCCTGGTGGTGGGGATCAATTCGGACGCATCCGTGCGCCGCCTCAAGGGGGAAGGGCGGCCGCTGGTGCCGCAGGCCGACCGGGCATATCTCGTCGCCGCGCTGGCGTGCGTCGATGCGGTCATCGTCTTCGACGACGACACGCCGCGGTCGCTGATCGCGGCGCTCCTCCCGGATGTCCTGGTCAAGGGCGGCGACTACGCGGTCGAGGACGTCGTGGGCCGGGAGGAAGTGGAGGCGGCAGGCGGGCGCGTCGTGCTCGTGCCGACGCTGCCGGGGCGCTCCACCACCGCGCTGATCGACCGGATCGCGGCAAGCGTGGTGCGGACATGACGGCGCCTGATGCGCCGCTACGGAGCGGGCGAGCCGACGACCAGCTCCGGCCCGTTACAATCGAATGCGGCGTCGCTCCGTACGCGGAAGGCTCCTGCCTCATTACGACTGGCCGCACAAGAGTCCTCTGCACCGCCACCGTCCAGGAGCACGTCCCCGATTGGCGTCGCGGCTCCGGGTTGGGTTGGGTGACAGCAGAATACGCGATGCTGCCGCGCGCGACGCACAGGCGGACGCCCCGCGAACGCGGGCAGACCGGTGGGAGGACGCTCGAGATCCAGCGGCTCATCGGGCGCGCGCTCCGCGCTTCGATCGATCTCGGCGCACTGGGAGAGCGCTCGATCATCCTGGACTGTGACGTGCTCGTCGCCGACGGCGGCACGCGGACCGCCGCCATCACCGGCGCTGCCGTGGCACTCAACGAGGCGTGCGAACGGCTCGTCCAGAATCGCCTGCTCGAAGCATCGCCGGTGCGGGAGCTCGTCGCCGCCACGAGCGTCGGTATCGTCGCAGGACAGCCGCGACTCGATCTCGAATACGTTGAGGACGTCGCCGCTGACGTCGACTTCAATCTCGTCGCCCTCGAGAGTGGTGGTCTCGTTGAGATCCAGGGTACGGCGGAGGGCTCGAGCTTTTCCCGGTCGGAGCTGGATCAGCTCATCGACCTCGGCCTCGCCGGCATCGAATCCCTCTTCACCCTTCAGCGTCGAGCGCTCGGCCGTTGAGTGTTTCCGTCGCGCTCGCCACGCGCAGCAAGGACAAGGCTCGAGAAATCCGGCAGATCCTCTCCAGCGTGCCGGGGCTACGCCTATTCTCCCTCGATGATCTCGGTATCGCACCATCGGCAGAGGAGGACGAGCTCGAGGAGGCGAACACATTTGCGGAGATTGCGACTGCCAAGGCCC
>DATMSC010000070.1:0-2877 GCA_035565595.1 Longimicrobiales bacterium
CGGGCGAGGAAGCCAACGATCCCAAGCTCGCCGAAGCACTCGCCGCCATGGCGGACGTCTACGTGAATGACGCATTCGGTGCCGCGCACCGCGCGCACGCCTCGACTGCCGGGGTGGCCGAGGTCATGCGCGAGGAAGGTCGGCCAGCCGTTGCCGGATTCCTGATGGAGAAGGAGCTGGAGTTTTTGGGGCGCGCGCTCGAAGACCCGGAGCGGCCGTTCGTCGCCATCATCGGCGGCGCGAAGATCTCCGGGAAGATCGACGTCATCGAGAACCTGCTCCCCCGCGTCGACCGTCTGCTCATCGGTGGCGCAATGGCCAACACGTTCTTCCGGGCGATGGGACTGGAGACGGGGCAATCCCTGGTCGAGGAAGACCGGGTCGATGAGGCGAAGGAGCTGCTCCAGCGCGCCGGCGACAAGCTGCTGCTGCCGGTGGACGGAGTTGTCGCGAAGGCCGCCGAGGCCGGGGTGCCTACCGAAACGCGCGACCGCGACGACGTGCCGCAGGACGGCCGGGTCCTCGATATCGGCCCGGCCAGCATCGCCCTCTTCGGTGAGGTGATCCGTGGGGCCCGGACCGTCCTGTGGAACGGGCCCATGGGGATGTTCGAGATCGACGAATTCAGCCACGGAACGAACGCGGTCGGCCGGGCTGTCGCGGAAGCGACGGCGGCCGGGGCGACGACGATCGTTGGCGGCGGGGATACCGCCGCGGCCGTGACCGCCGCCGGGCTCCAGGACCGCGTTTCCCACGTATCCACCGGTGGCGGCGCGTCGCTGGAGTTCCTCGAAGGCCGGACACTACCGGGCGTGGCTGCACTGACTGACGCGAGCGATTCCTGATGAACGAACTGCAGCGAGTCCGGGTTCCGGTCATTGCCGGGAACTGGAAGATGCACAAAGCACCGGATGAGGCAGAGGCGTACCTCCGCCGCTTCACCGCCATCGTTCCCCGGCGCGACGACCGCTCGATCCTCTTCTTTCCGCCAGCGGTCTCCCTGACCACGGCCGTGGCTGCCACGGCTGACCGACCGGACATCGGGATCGGCGTGCAGAACATCTACTGGGAGCCGGCGGGCGCCTTCACCGGCGAGATCAGCGCGCCGATGGCGAAACGGGCCGGCGCTGCTTTCACGCTCATCGGCCACTCCGAACGGCGCCACGTCTTTGGCGAGACCGATGAAGACGTGCGGCGCAAGGTGCTCGCGGCTCTCGATTCCGGGCTCGTCCCGGTCCTGTGCGTCGGTGAAAAGATCGAGGAGCGCAGGGCCGGTCAGGCCGACGACGTGATCATCCGGCAGCTCCAGGCCGCCGTGGAAGGGCTCGACGCCGCCAGGATCAGTACAATCCTCATTGCGTACGAACCTGTCTGGGCGATCGGCACCGGTGAGACCGCGACCCCGGATGACGCAGCGGCTGCGCACGGTGTGCTGCGGCGTCTCCTCCGCGAGCGGATCGGCGACGCGGCCGACGGCGTACCTATCCTATACGGCGGATCGGTGAAGCCGGGGAACGCGGCCAGCCTGCTCGCGGCGCCGGATGTCGACGGCCTGCTCGTGGGCGGCGCCAGCCTCGACCCCGACGACTTTGCCGCGATCGCGGGAGCGTGAACCGGACCCGGACCGCCCGAGCTGGCGAAATGGCCGGTTCAGCTTGACTTTCGGTCGTGCGGCCGCGATGTTTACGAGCTATGCCGGCCAGACTCCACGGAGCGAAGTGACGTGTTCATATTTCTTGTGACATTGCTGATCCTGGTCGGGATCATCACCATGATCGTGGTCCTGCTCCAGGCGGGGAAGGGTGGCGGCCTCGCGGCAGTCGGCGGCGGCGCGGGCACGGAGAGCTTCATCGGCGGGCGGCAGGCGGCCACGATCCTCACCAAGGCCACCTGGATCGGCGGTGGCGTCTTCCTGGGTCTTTCCCTGATTCTCTCGGTTCTTTCGACGCGGGCGCAGCAGCCGACATCGATCCTACAGGAAGAGTTCCGGCAGACTGCGCCGGCCGCGCCGGCGCCGGTCCTGCCCGGCCTCCAGCCTGGCGAGACGCCAGCGCCTGACGCCGCTGACGGTGCCGCGACCGGAGATGCCGGAGCACCACCTTCCGTAGACGTGACGCCTAACGAAGGCGCTCCCGACGCCGCGGCCGAGCCGACGCCCGACAACTGAGTGAGAGGCGCGGACGGGCGGGCGCCTGGTACTTGCGTGCCCGCCCGTTTCGCGGTCTGGCGACGACGTCGCGTTTCGAACCGGCCGACGGTGGCGTGGCGGCGGCGAGGCGGCCGGGTCGACAATAGATCTCTCGTCACCGGCCGTGCCCGCCGCCGGCCGGACGGGACACGGAGACTCGACATGGCGCGTATCGAAGTAGCGATGCCCCAGATGGGCGAATCCATCGCCGAGGGCACCGTCTCCAGGTGGCTCAAACGGGTGGGCGACGAAGTCGCTCGTGACGAGCCGATCCTCGAAATCTCCACGGACAAGGTAGACGCGGAAATTCCTTCGCCCGCGGCTGGCGTGCTGGCCGAGATCGTCGTCGAGGAGGGTGCGACGGTCGATGTCGGTAGCACGCTCGCCTATATCGAAACGGAAAAGGTCGCCGCCGCTGCCGGCGCAGCGCCGTCGCCGCAACAGCCGGAGCAGGCGCCGGCCGCTGAGCCTGCCGCACCGCAGGCACCGCCGACCCGGGTGGAAGCAGCCGAACGCGTCGAAGTCGCTCCGGATGGTGATGGTCGCGCCGAAACCGCGGAGGACCGTCTGCGGCGGCGGTCCACGCCCGTCGTCCGCAGGATCGCCGCGGAGCACGCGGTGGACCTGTCGGAGGTGCCGGGCACCGGACAGGGTGGCCGGGTGACAAAACAGGACATTCTCTCCTTCAT
>DATMSC010000071.1:0-1969 GCA_035565595.1 Longimicrobiales bacterium
CTCGCCGTGCTGGCCGCGACGCTGATCTACCGCCGCGCGGCGGGACGGGTCGGCGGGGAGTCCGTGCTGTGAACGCCGCGGGTCGGATGAGCCGCTTCTTCCTCTGGGGCGCGCTCGTCTTCCTGTACGCGCCCGTCGTCGTGCTGATCGCTTATTCGTTCAACGACTCGCGTTTCGCGGTGACGTGGCAGGGGTTCACGCTGCGCTGGTATAGCGGCCTGCTGGACAACGCCGAGACGATGGCGGCAGCGCGCAACACGCTGATCGTTTCGCTATCGTCGACGCTCCTTGCGACGGCGCTGGGCACGCTCCTGGCCGTGGGCCTGGGCCGCCACCGGTTCCGCGGCCGCAGCGCCGTGGAGCTGCTGCTCCTCCTCCCGATCATCGTGCCGGACATCATCATGGGCGTGGCGCTCCTCACCATGTACACGGCCGTGCACTTCCCGCTCGGCCGGACGTCCATCGTGCTGGCGCACGTCTCCTTCCAGATCTCGTTCGTGACGCTGGTCGTGCGGGCGCGGCTGCAGGACTTCCCGCCGTCGCTGATTGAAGCGGCGAGGGACCTGGGCGCGGACGAATGGCGGGCGTTCCGGCGAATCCTGCTCCCGCTCCTCGCCCCCGGGATCGTCGCCGGCGCGCTCATAGCCCTGGCGCTCTCCATCGACGATTTCGTGATCACGTATTTCACCGCCGGCGCCGGCGCGTCCACGCTCCCGGTGCGGATCTACTCCATGGTGCGGCGAGGCGTGACGCCGGAAGTGAACGCGCTGTCGACGGTGCTCCTGGCGACGACGCTCCTGGTCACGTGGCTGGCGGCGAGGGCGAGGCGCCGCTGAGGGGAAGGGCCGACCCGGGCCCGCGATGCGAAGCCCCGGCACGTCCACCCGTCGGGCCGGCGTGCCGGGGTCGAGCACCTCAGGCCGGGCGTCGCGGCCGGACGCGCGCGGCACCCGCACCCGGTGACTAATCCTGGAAGAGGAGCGGCGCGACTTCGCGGAGGTGGTGCCGCCAGACGTTCCACTCGTGGCGGCCGGGCGTGAGCCGCCAGACGTGCTCGATCCCATGCTCGGTCAGCGCCTCGTGCAGCGCCCTGGCGGACGCGCCGGTCAGGTTGTCATCCTCGCCGATTCCCACCCAGATCAGGTCCATCATCCGGTCGGTGACCTCGGCGTTGAAGAACTCGGGGTAGCTCTGGGGCGCGTTCGTGGCGCCGGCGCTCATGATGACGAGCCAGGAGAAGATGTCGGGGTTGGCGAACCCGATGGCGACGGTCTGGCCGCCTCCCATGGAGAGCCCGCCGAGCGCGCGGTTCTCGCGGCCGGGGAGGACGCGGAACTTGTTTTCGATGAACGGGATCACGTCCTCGAGCAGGTCGCGGGCGAAGAGCGTGGTGCTGTTCCCGCCGCCCGCGACGGTCTGCCCGGCGATCTCCGGCGCGATGCCGACGCCCTGGCGAGCATAACCGAAGGGCATGACCAGGATCATCGGACGGGCGAGCCCCTCCGCGATGAGGTTGTCCAAGATCAGGTTGGCCCGGCCGGTCAGGATCCAGCTCGAGTCGATGTTGCCTGAGCCGTGCAGGAGGTAGAAGACCGGATAGGCTCCATCGCCTTCGTCGTAACCCGGCGGGGTGTAGACCCAGAGCGTGCGCGGGACGCCGAGCGACTGCGAGTGGTACGTCTCCATCCTCACCGAGCCGTGGGGCACCGGCTTCGCGTCGTAGAAGAGGAGCGTGTCGGCCGGGATCTCGACGAAGTTCGCGGGCGGGAATCCTCCGAACCCGAGCTTGACCGAGGGATTCGCCGGGTCCATCGCGACGATCCCGTCCACCAGGAACTGGTAGTTGTAGACGTCGGGCGCCCAGGGTCCGAGGGTGACGCTCCACACCCCGTTTTCGTCCTTCGTCATCGGGTGGGTCTGCCCGTCCAGCTCGCCGACGACCGTGACCTGCTGCGCGTCGGGCGCGCGG